>JBAUJE010000169.1:0-56964 GCA_049683475.1 Coleofasciculaceae cyanobacterium
ATCAGTTGATGAACTCAAAGAGCTTCTAGAAAGACTTCTCAATCAGGGAGAGTTGATTATCAAGTGGCACAGAAGGATAAAAAATAAAGGGAACCATCATATTGCAACTTAAATGCACATCAGCTTAATGTGGTTCAAGAGTTCAACGCTAACTGTCACGGGGCTGGCTGGTTCTGCGAGGCTTTTGGTTTACACCTTTTGTGGCTCCTTTTTTGTGGCTCCTTAGTAGTGAGTAGCTTTTGACCTGAAAGCTGGTAACTGGAAGTATGGTGGAACTGGATTATTGATGAGTCTGTGGTCAAATGTTGAAAGAACTTCACCTCAAGCAAGTTGGTCCAGCTTCCCAGTTTGATGTAGAATTAGCCGACAGGCTCAATATCTTCACAGGCGATAACGGCTTAGGCAAAACCTTCTTACTCGATATCGTTTGGTGGATACTCACTGGAGACTGGGTCGAGCATCCTGCCTGGCCTCAGCGAGTACGGGAAGTTTCGCCGGAAATTATCTGCCACCTGAGCAATCAGAAAGACTCAGAGCCATATCGAAGTCGATTTAATTTTTCCGAACAGAAATGGCTGAGCCAACAGACTCCTCCTCAGTTTAGAGGGTTAGTCATTTATGCCCGTGTCAATGGTGGATTCTCAGTTTTCGACCCCGTCCGTCAGCGTCGTAGTGCCTATAACTTTACCCCTGACACCCTTTGGAACGGCTATCGGTTAGATGGGAAAGTCTTATCTAACGGTTTGCTCCAAGATTGGGTGAATTGGCAGCGACAGCCAGACCAATCGACATTTCAACTCTTGTCGAGTGTGATTCAACAACTGGCTCCCCAACCTGGTGAATCGATGGAACCCGGAGAACCCACGCGGGTTTCCGTCGAAGACGTGCGCGACATTCCCACCGTTTGTCTCCCTTACGGCAATGTCCCCGTCATTTATACCTCGGCAGGGATGAAGCGTATCCTAGGACTTGCCTACTTGCTGGTTTGGACTTGGTACGAACACACCCAGGCATCGAAACTGCTCCACACTGACCCAATTAACCAGATAGTTCTACTGATGGATGAGGTAGAATCTCACCTGCACCCCCGCTGGCAACGCTCCCTTCTTCCAGCAATTTTGGAGGTGATGACTCAGCTACAGCCAACAATGAAAGTACAAGCGTTGGTAACTACCCATTCCCCCCTAGTTCTTGCCTCAGTCGAACCCAGTTTTGATGAAGAACGAGACAGATTATTCCTCTTTGAATTGCAGGGAGAAGAAGTCACCCTTAATGAATTCCCCTGGACTAAACAAGGGGATACTGTTGGCTGGTTAACCTCAGAAATCTTTGGACTCAAACAGGCGCGTTCAAGAGAGGCAGAAATCGCTATAGAAGCAGCAGAAACTTGGATGCGTGGTGAGAGTATGGATGCCTTGGCTGATAATTTGCAAACCCCTTCTCAAATTCAGCAGCAACTGGAACGACTTCTCCCCGGACATGACCCCTTTTGGCCGCGCTGGATTGTGACAATGGAGGCACGTCGTTGATGATGCGATTTGACCCTCCACTAGAACCTCCAGAGTTTAACCAGAAGGTACGGCAGCGCGGGAATGTCTGGTTAGCAAAAAATCCCCATCCAAGTAAGAGACTACCTGACTATTGGTCTGCCTTTAAACCTTATCTCGCCGATGGTTTTGGCAATCTCTGCGGCTACAGCGTCATGTACGAACCAGTTGGTACCGTAGACCATTACCTAAGTCGCAAACACCATCGCCATTTAGCTTATGAATGGTCAAATTATCGCTTTGCTTCGGGATGGATTAATAGCAGTAAACAAGAGATTGATGTCCAAGTTCTCGACCCTTTTGAGGTAGAGGATGATTGGTTTGAAATCCTGCTCCCTTCCTTACAGTTAGTGTTAACTGATGCCGTACCACCCAAGGAACGCCAAAGAGCAGAATTTACCCTTCATAGACTGCATCTGCGAGATGATGAACGAGTCATTCGCCAGCGTCAGCAGTGGTATCAGCTTTACAATGATGGTGACTTAACACTGGAAGGACTGGAGAAGAAAGCCCCATTGATTGCCCGTGCGATTAGAAAACAGCAATTTGCAGACGATCAACAGTGAGGGTGGGGAGATGGGGAGATGGGGTTGTTGAAGACGCGGGGACACGGAGACGCGGTGACGCGGAGAGATTTTTAAGTTTTTTACAAAGGTGTGAGTGATTACGAATAACGGGAGTTGGGAGTAAGTAGGGAGTGGGGGAATTAAGTTATTTCACATTAGAGTTCTTGCCAAATTGTGATTGTGAACAAGAAAGGTAGGAAAACACTATTCTAGTTTGCCATGTTCCATCTTTTTTATCAGTTGCTGTTGTTAAAGATTAAGAGAAATCCTTACTTAAATGTTGGGGGTTTCTTTTCTTCCCTTCTCTTCCCCTACTCCCTACTCCCCACTCACTACTCCCTTCCCCTTGACCTATGCCCAAGAAACCACGGCCGAGAAAGTTTTTGCTATGTCTCTCAGAAGATGAGTGGGAGGCAATCGAGTCAATGGCTAAATCAGAGGGCTTGACTCGCTCTGACTTGTTCCGGCTGAAGACGATTTACCGCAGGCTGCCCCGTCGCACCACAACCATAGCGGCTCAGACTTACTGGCAGCTGGCTCGAATTGGGAATAACCTTAACCAGTTAACACGGGCAGTAAACAGTGCGATTAAGCAAGGTTGGCAGCAGCCGCCAGCTGACCCAAGTTTATTAGAAGAACTCAAAACTTTACTTAACCAAGTCCGCCGGGAGCTGGTCGAGCTTGATTTGATAGAACAGTTAGACTCGGAAGAGGCATCTAACTGGGAATCTCTACTAGGAACAGACTCAAGCTCTGAGAGTGCTGATGGTAGAGGAAAAGGCAAATGATTGGTAAGCAGATTAAAGGTAGAGGTTTTCGAGGCTTACTCAACTATCTGACTAGCAAAGAGGGGGCAGAACTAATTGGCGGAAACATGGTTGGCACTACTCCTCGTGAGTTAGCTGCTGAGTTTCGTTTCAGTCGTCAGCTTAACCTCAACCTCAGCCGAGCAGTTTACCATACCAGTTTGAGTTTGCCCAAGCAGGAATGGCTGAGTCAAGACCAGTGGAATAGCTTTGTTGAGGACTACCTCTTGGGTATGGGTTTCGATTACAATCAGTATTGTCTGTTCCAGCACCACGACCGGGAACACGAGCATGTCCACATTGTTGCTAGTCGGATTCGTTTAGATGGGACAACAGTCAGCGATTCCTGGGACTATGTGCGTTCTGAGAAGCTGCTGCGGCAGTTAGAAAAGCAGTATGGACTAGAAGCGCCCCAGGTGCGTGAACCGGGAAGGCGATTGCCTACCACGGGACAGAAGCGCAGACATTGGCGGGAGCAGGAAGAATACGCACGGGGAGAGCAAAACACAGCCCCAGAGCTAACGGTGAGCGAGAAGCTGCAAGATGCCATTGACTGGGCTACCACTGAGAAGTCAACAATGCCTGAGTTAATTAACCGCCTCAAGGACTCTGGCATTGATGCTAAGGTCAGCTACTACAGCACAGGTCGAGTACAGGGTATTACTTATGGGCTAGAAAGTCTTCGCTTTAGTGGTACGAAGTTGGGGAAGGCTTATACTTTCCCTGGACTCCAGAAGCATAGGGGTGTGAGTTATGAGCCAAGCCAGGATGAGGAAATTAGGGTAGCTTCTGAGCGCATTCCTGTGACTCCGGTAGTTAGTCCTATTGATAAAGCTGATAAGGAACAAGGCTATCAGCAGTTGTGGCAGCGTTATAGTCTGGGAATTGAGGTAAGCAACCGAGTTACGCGGGATTACCGAGTTAGTCGTAGGGCTTTTGATGATGGGCTTTCTCAGGAGGAGATTGAGCTAATGTTGATGGCAGAAAGTCCTCATGTGCAGTGGTTGGAACGAGAGCAGGGGAATGAGAGAGCTAGGGTTTATGCGACTCAGGTGGCTTGTGCAGCTTGTCAGAAGGAACGGGAGTTGAGTGGGCAGAAGCAGTTGGAAAGTCAGTTGGAGTTGTAGTGATTTTGCTGGAGGGGGTAAAAAAATGAGTGAAATTAAAACTAAACCCCTTACTGTTCGCTCATTTTTCCTGGAGTTAGAGAAATTGGGGCAAAGCTGGTGAACTAAGTCGGACAGTCACCCATACGATGTAGCAAGGTCTATTCCATTTAACACAGTATGTCTGCTTCTGATCCAAAAAGTCTGGTCAATTATTTCGCTTTCTCCTGCAAAGCCTTTTTCCTGGGAGGCTTTGAAGTTTCTGGTTCCTAGCTAATTTCTGTAATTGAAAATAGCTTTTACCCTCAAGTCATCTTGAAGGCAATAGGGAAACGCTTCGAGGGGCGAAACTAGTTACTATTCAACTCCGATAACTTAACCATATGCGGGTATTGCTAGTCGAAGATGAACCAGATTTGGGTGCAGCCATCAAGCGAGCTTTGCAGCAAGAAGCTTATATTGTCGATTGGGTTCTCGATGGTAGGGAAGCTTGGGATTACTTAGAAAGCCAGTGGACAGAATATATCCTGGTTATCTTCGATTGGCTACTACCAGGTATATCAGGCTTAGAGCTGTGTAAAAGAGTTAGAAGTCAGCACAGTCCTTTACCAATTTTAATGTTAACCGCCAAAGATAGCTTAGAAGATAAAGTAATAGGCTTAGACGCAGGGGCTGATGATTACCTAGTTAAACCCTTTGGTATGGCAGAACTGTTAGCACGGCTGAGGGCATTACAAAGGCGATCGCCTCAATTCCCCTCTCAACAATTAACCGTAGGCAACCTTAGCTTAGATTACGGCACCCAAACCGTTTGCAGCCAAGACGCAGAAAAGATTCAGCTTACCCACAAAGAATTTCAACTTCTCGAATACTTCATGCGCCATCCTAAGCAAATCCTCACCCGTGACCAAGTTCTAAATCAATTGTGGGAAACTGGTGCAGAACCCGCTAGTAATGTAGTAGCTGCTCAAATGCGACTACTGCGGCGTAAACTAGCCCAACATGGCTACCATAACCTGATAGAAACCGTCTATGGTACGGGTTATCGTTTAAATGTCTCCTCGGAGTGATGGGGAGATGGGGGAAGAAAGAATTAAGAATTCAGAATTAAGAATGCAGAAAGATGGGGAAGCAGGGGAGGCAGGGGAAGCAGGGGAGGCAGGGGGAGTACAATCAGATTGTTCTGGTAAAAAGTAAATTGGATAATTTATTGCTTGGAGTTCCCTAAAACCCCTCTAAATAAAAATAGACTCTTCAATCAGACTCGTTGGCGATTAGCGGCTTGGTATGCTGGCGTAATGGGTTTAATCTTGAGTTTATCTGGTTTCGGGGTTTATGAAGCGATCGCTCATGCTCATCGGGTTGCTGCTAAGGGAGAATTGCAATCTGTTGCTGGAACCCTTCACGATATTCTAGAACCCACCCTCGAGCAACCAGAACATTTAGGAACTGCTACTGAAGCACTCTTACCTAATCTTTGTCTAGCCAACGAAAGCTGCTTAAATAAACCCTTGCCTTCCCAACGTCATATTTTAGGAGCAATTTATCAGGGAAAATACTATCTACGCTTTTTAGATTCTTCAGGTAAATTAATTGCTCAGGCGGGATTACTACCCCAAGGTTTACCTTTAACTTCAGCAGATGAGGTTTGGCAATTACTCAAGGATAAGCAAGGCAAACGTTACCTTCAAATTTCTCTCTCCCTACATACTAACAATCAACTCCCCTGGGGATACCTCCAGGTAGGACGTTCTCTGCAAGACTTTGATGAGTATCTTATCTCTGTCCAATGGATTATGTTGTTGGGATTACCTGTAGCCATGCTTATAGTAGGGTCAGCAGCCTGGTGGTTAGCAGGATTAGCCATGCAACCAATTTATGCTTCCTATCAACAAATTCAACAATTTACAGCAGATGCGGCCCATGAACTACGCACCCCTTTAGCTGCGATTCGAGCAACGGTAGAATCAGTTTTAAGAATCAAGCATTTACCAGAGGCTGAAGCAAGAGATACCCTACAAGTAATTGAGCGTCAAAATCATCGCCTCTCTCAACTAGTCAGCGACCTTTTATTACTTTCCCGCTTGGATTTGCAACTAGTAGGTCAACATCATTCTTGCAATCTTCCAGATATCATTAGTGATATTGAAGAAGAGTTAGCAGCCTTAGCTGTACAACAAAAAGTTAAGCTAACTACTGATATCCAAGTTGCTAAATCTTTGAGCATTATTGCTAACGAGGAGCATCTCTATCGTTTGGTGTTTAACGTGGTAGCCAATGCCATCCAATACACATCGGCTGGGGGTGAGGTTAGTTTAATTATTGATAGTAACGAGCAATGGATTCTAATTAAAGTACAAGATACAGGTATTGGTATTGCCCCGGAAGAGCAAGAGAAAATTTTTGACCGCTTCTATCGGGTGAAAAGTGATCGCTCCAGAAGTTCTGGGGGTTCAGGTTTAGGATTGTCTATTGCTTGTGCGATCGCCACGGCACACCAAGGCAGTATTCAAGTACAAAGTGAGTTAGGCAAGGGCAGTACCTTTACCATTCGACTGTCTAGGGGCAAATAAGTAGTTTGATAATTATTTGTTAAGCAATGCAAAATTTCATCCTGATTTCATCTCTGGATGAAAAACTTTAATTAGTAGGCGCAACTAAACTACTAGTTGTGTAACTACCAAGCAAATTTATAGCGATTCTCAATTGAGTTAGGTACAACTTTCTAGGTTTTGGGCAATAGAGAAGAAAATTAGATGTACTTCAGTTATTTGAGAAACGCTATATATTTCAAGCCTCTTTTTAAGACTTTCAGACACTAATTTTTAGTGTGCTTGAAGTCCTTTTCCAAAAATTGGAGAACACACTATGTCTAACATTAATATTCACCGAATAAGTACTAATGCTTTAATACTTAGTACCTTGCTGTCTGGCTCTCTGTTTGCTGCCGTTAGCCCTGCTATTGAGCTTGCCAATGGACGGACTGCCTTTGAAAGCGCCCCCCGTTTAGTTCGATCTGCTAGTAGCTTCAGTAGTAGGAATATGCCTACCGCCACCTACCACTTCACCTTGCAAGTACCTGAAAATGCCGGAGAACCTCTCAAAGCCGTCAAGATAGAAGGACGCAATAACTCAGAAGTCATTGAATTTGAAACCAGTAAAAGCCGCGCTTTTATTGGTGATAGTTTAGCAGGGGGTCAAGCTCTCTCAGTTTCCAGTGTTGGTGGAGCTTCAGAATTTGGTGAAGTAACCGTTGTTTTTGATCAGCCTGTTTCACCTGGTAGCACGGTAACGGTTGCTATCAAGCCTAAGCGTAATCCCTTCAATTCAGGAGTTTACCTCTTCGGCGTTACAGCTTTTCCTGAAGGAGAGAACGGCCAAGGTCTTTATTTGGGTTCAGGTCGTATCCATATCTATTACTGATACCAGTTGGGATAGGAAATAGGGAACAGGGAACAGTGAAGTGGTTAATTACTCTCCTCATCCCCTCATCTCCCCATCTTCCCAAGACTTCATACCTCATCAATTTAAGAAACGCTATGTGTGAATTTTGATTGCACTTGCTTGAATCTCCAGTCAACTGGAGACTCTACTCTAGGCGTGTAAAAACCTATTACTTAAAAGGAAAAAAATGATTACCAATCTACGCAATCAAACTCTGACTAGTATGGCTGTGGCAGGTATAGCCCTGCTCTCAGTTGCAGCGACATCATCCTTAGCTCAAACAAAGCCGGAAACACCCATAACACAAGCTCAGACTCCACAGCAAATGCCCATGACTCCAGAGCAGATGAGACAACATCACCAACAGATGATGGAGCAAATGGAGCAGATGATGGGGCAGATGGAGCAAATGCACGAAATGATGGGGCAGATGGGGCAAAACAACTGTACACCAGGAGATGGTAGTGGAACAAGGGGCAACCCTGACCACCAACCTGGCCATAGGATGGATAACTCAACAACGAGATAATTCTCAATCTGGTCATTGTTCAAACTCAATCCCAAACGACAGAAGCGCAGGAGTTATTGATGGAAACAGTTAATCTGCGATTGAAAGGCATGAGCTGTGCATCTTGTGCCAATGCAATTGAACGAGCAATTCAAGCCGTCCCTGGCGTCAGCGAGAGCAGTGTTAACTTTGCCATGGAGCAAGCTAAAGTTAATTACAATCCTGGGCGCACAAATCTCAAGATAATCCAGCAAGCTGTAGCAGACGCTGGATACGCTGCCCAGCCCATACAAGAAGTGGACGCTCCCTCAGAAGATGCGGAGAAAAAAGCAAGAGTTGCTGAAGAAAAAGAGATAACTCGTAAAGTCATTGTGGGTTCTATTATTAGCGTCTTGCTAGTGATTGGCGTTTTACCTATGATGATAGGCTCAGAAATCTCTTGGGTTCCTGCATGGTTACAAAATTTTTGGGTACAGTTCGTTTTAGTAACGCCAGTACAGTTTTGGGTTGGTAAAGCCTTTTTTGTGGGAGGGTGGAAAGCGTTTAAACGCCATGCTGCTGACATGAATACCTTAGTGGCTTTAGGGACTGCTGTAGCCTACTTGTATTCTCTGTTTGCTACTGCATTTCCCGAAGTTTTAGAATCTCAAGGGCTTGAAGCCGCCGTTTATTATGAAGTAGCCTCCGTGGTTATTACCCTTGTTCTCTTGGGAAGATTACTAGAAAATCGAGCTAAAGGGCAAACTTCAGAAGCTATTCGTAAGTTGATGGGTTTACAGGCAAAAACTGCTAGGGTAATTCGTAATGGACAAGAGATAGATATTCCCATTCAAGAAGTAGTAGTAGAAGATGTAATTGTTGTTCGTCCGGGAGAAAAAATCCCTGTAGATGGAGAAGTGGTTCAAGGGGAATCTTCCATTGATGAATCAATGGTGACAGGTGAACCGATGCCTGTTAAAAAACAAGCTGGAGATGAGGTAATTGGAGCAACAATAAATAAAACAGGAAGTTTTAAATTTAAAGCTACCAAAGTCGGCAAGGATACAGTATTAGCCCAGATTATTAAATTAGTCCAAGATGCTCAAGGAAGTAAAGCCCCCATTCAACAATTAGCAGATCGGGTGACAGGATGGTTTGTACCAGCAGTAATTGCGATCGCCATTACTACCTTTGTCATCTGGTTTGATTTTATGGGTAACGTTACCCTGGCAATGATTACTACCGTGGGTGTGCTAATTATCGCCTGTCCTTGTGCCTTGGGTTTGGCAACACCCACCTCAATTATGGTGGGGACTGGCAAGGGGGCAGAAAATGGCATATTAATTAAGGGCGCTGACAGTTTGGAATTAGCACACAAAATTCAGGCGATTATCCTGGATAAAACGGGCACTATTACCCAAGGCAAACCCAGTGTTACTAACTACGCAACTGTTAGAGGCACCGCCAACGGTCATGAAATTCAACTTTTGCGTTTGACAGCCGCAGTGGAACGTAATTCCGAACATCCCCTCGCAGAAGCAGTGGTTCGCTATGGCGAATCTCAGGGAGTGCAACAGCCCCTTCCCGATGTGCAAAACTTTGCCGCCGTAGCGGGGATGGGGGTGCAAGGAATGATAGGAGAACGCTTGGTACAAATTGGCACTCAGCGTTGGATGGATGCTTTGGGCATTGATACTCAATCGTTACAATCCCAGCGTCAGAGGTGGGAAGCAGAGGCAAAAACTACGGCTTGGATAGTACTAGATGGTCAAGTTGAAGGATTGGTAGGAATTGCAGATGCTGTCAAAACATCCTCTGTCGAAGCGATCGCCAGATTACAAAAAATGGGCTTAGAGGTAGCAATGTTGACTGGGGATAATCGCCAAACTGCGGAGGCAATCGCCCGCGAAGTAGGTATCAAGAGAGTATTTGCCGAAGTCCGACCCGACCAAAAAGCAGCACAGGTGAAAGCCTTGCAAACAGAAGGGAAAATTGTCGCCATGGTAGGAGATGGTATCAACGATGCCCCAGCCTTAGCCCAAGCAGACGTAGGTATTGCCATCGGTACAGGAACAGATGTGGCAATGGCGGCGAGCGATGTCACCTTGATTTCTGGGGATTTAAGGGGCATTGTCACAGCCATTCAACTCAGTCATGCCACCATGCGCAACATTCGTCAAAATCTCTTCTTTGCTTACATTTATAACGTTTCTGGTATCCCCATTGCGGCGGGAATTCTTTACCCCTTATTCGGGTGGTTACTTAACCCAGTAATTGCAGGTGCGGCGATGGCGTTTAGCTCAGTTTCTGTAGTAACAAATGCCCTGAGGTTACGCAACTTTAAACCGCAAGCCTACTGATGATTCATAGGAGATAAGCTGTCACACATTTAATTGGCTGATTGGGACAGACAGGGAGACAGGGGGACGGGGAGACGGGGAGACGGTTTGAGCGTTTTTCCAAAACTTGCAAAATATGCAATTTAGATGTGCATAAGCTTAGGAGAGTTGATAATGTTCAGGAAAAAATATATTTGGAGTAGTCTCGTTAGTCTGGGATTGTTGTTGGGACTCGCCCAGATTGCCACTGCCGAGAGTCCAGGAACTGAATCAGAACCGACTAGTCAATTTAGCCAGATTGAACAACCTTTATCGCGGAAAATAGGCGTTACCTTAGGAGGTTTGGCACTTATTGGTGTAGAACTCTGGTGGTTTATTTTCAGTAAAAGCAAAGCTCAATCAGCCCAAACTCATCAGGGAATTCAGGAACTAGATATTACAGTTGATGGCGGTTATATGCCAGATCGGATTGTTGTCCAGGCAGGTCAACCAGTGCGGCTGAATTTTTTCCGCCAAGACCCCAGCAGTTGCCTAGAAAAAGTTTTGTTACCTGATTTTCATCAGGCTGCCGATTTACACCTGAACCAAACCACATCAGTGGAATTTACTCCAGAAAAACCAGGAAGTTACACCTTTCACTGTGGCATGAATATGTTTCGGGGCGTGGTTGAAGTCCGGGGGGATGGACGGGTAGGTGTGAATCGGAAACCAACTCGGATTAGTCATGAAGAAGGAGACAGGAGTCAGGAGTCAGGAGTCAGAATCAATCAGATGGGGTTTCAACCCCAACTGGTAGAAGTGCGAGTTAGCGAAATACAGATGAGCGCCCAGCGTTTCAATCATCAAGCTGATAGCTGATAGCTGTATTCTTAGGAGGTTTTCATGGCTCATCACTCTAGAACGGGTTGGCGGTGGCGCTCTCCCGCTGGCATTACCTTGTTAGTCTTTCTAGGCATTGCCGCTTTCTTCCTCATTACTGAACACCTGGCACATCTAATTCCTATCTTACCGTGGTTGCTGCTACTAGCCTGCCCACTGATGCACCTGTTTATGCATGGCAGACACGGCGGACACGGTGGACATAGTGGCAGTCATAGAAATAATTCTGAAGGAGGTCACAAATGAATCAACCGCCTGCCTACGGTCTTTGGTCTCTGGTAATTATCAACTCGCTAGTCTTCATCATTTTCGCCTTCAGCTTTACCAAGCCAAAAAGTCCCCGTGACTGGCGCTCATTTGGTGCTTTCTCAGCTTTCATCGTCGCCCTGTTCACCGAAATGTACGGTTTCCCCTTGACGATTTACCTGCTCTCAGGCTGGCTGCAAAGCCGCTATCCACAACTTGACCTCTTATCCCACGAGGCAGGACACCTTTGGCATACGCTGCTTGGCTGGGAAGGCAATCCGCATTTAGACCCACTCCACATCCTCAGCAACGTTCTGATTTTCGCTGGATTCTTCCTGCTCGCCTCTGCCTGGAAGGTACTTTATGAAGCGCAGCGACACCGCACTTTGGCACGCACTGGTCCCTACGCACGAGTACGCCATCCCCAATATGATGCTTTTGTACTTATTATGTTGGGCTTCTTGCTACAGTGGCCAACAATTTTAACCTTGCTGATGTTCCCAGTGCTGGTTTGGGTATACACCAGGCTGGCGTTCCAAGAGGAACGTGAGATACGAGCAGAATTTGGCGAGCAGTATGCTCGGTATGCGGCTACTACACCAGCCTTTTTCCCACGCTTTGGTGGTGCAGCTAAAAGGAAAAATTGAATGGGTGAACACATTAACTTAGTTCCTCATCCCTAGAGTTTCTATTAGCTGCTGACATCGTCGCTACTGCTGTCTCTCCTAGCTGGGATGCGCTGGGCAAACTGGGAGCTGTTTCTGGCATTCGGATCTTGCTCAATATTTTTCTGGAAAAAGAGGTTAACGAGCTAGAAACCAAAAGTCACAGCTTCATCGAAAAGCCATTCAGGGGAAGAAAATTTACCCTTGATTCCTTTCATGCAAAGACCGAAGAGGTATAAGGTTCTATTAACCCGTCAAAACGCCCTAGCCATCGCAGTTTTCTTGCTGTGTTTTTCAATTTGCTTATGGCTATTGCGTCCTGATGTTAACCTGCTGACCCCAGAAGGGTTTAGGCAAGGTATCAAAAATTTAGGATTTTTCGGGCCGTTAGTCTACATTGGAATACTGGCTTTATCTGTAGTTATCAGCCCGATTCCGGGTGCGCCACTAGCCGTCGTAGCCGGAGCGATGTGGGGGTCAATTTGGGCAGGAATCTACAGCGTTATCGGGGGTTTTTTGGGCAGTTTAATCGCTTACTTCTTGGGGCGCACTTTAGGGCGATCAGCTATTAAAGCTTTGACGGGGAAACTTATCTATTTTTCAAAGCGACGGGGAGAAGTTTATCTGAGCTGGTTGATTTTTGTGACGCGCCTGTTACCCGTTTTATCCTTTGACCTTATCAGTTACGGAGCTGGAATTACAGGTCTTTCCCTACCAAGATACGCTGTTGCCACACTATTAGGTATGATTCCTTCGACATTTTTGCTGACCTATATGGGAGAAGCTTTTACAGTAGGGATGCCTTTAGGAATTACCTTTTTTGTTATTTTTTTATTCGTAATTGTTGCTTTGCCTTGGGCTATTCAAAAATATAATTGGCTCGGCATCAAAGATATTATTAGTGTGGAGTAAATGCTTTTATACTGCTGAATGAAGATGGTAAAAATGAAGACGATTAAACAAAAATACTCCGACACAGTTGAAAGAAAAATAATAGCTGTTATTTACCGAAATCTTGTCAAAGATTACGATTTTCTGGCTGAAAAACTACTCAATTTTACATTCAGTCTCTTCGATTAGTGAATACTTTCCAGCCAAATTTTGACTATGGATAACATGGATAACGAATACAAATCCGGGAGCCTGTCCTTGCTAGGCACCGTCGCGATGGGAACAGGTGTCATGATTGGTGCTGGCATCTTTGCCCTGACGGGGCAAGTAGCGGAATTAGCAGGGGCGCTGTTTCCTCTGGCTTTCCTGGTTGCAGCAATCATCAGTGGGTTTAGTGCCTACTCCTATGTCAAAATGTCTAATGCCTACCCGTCAGCAGGGGGCATTGCCATGTACTTAAAAAAAGCCTACGGTCGCAGCACCATGACGGGGGCCTGCGCTCTGTTGATGGCTTTCTCAATGGTAATCAATGAAAGCCTGGTGGGACGAACGTTTGGAACTTACACGCTTCAGCTTTTCAACGTTGGCAAAGATAGCTACTGGGTACCCGTGCTGGCGGTAGGGTTAATTGTAGTGGCATTTTTAGTCAACATTTCAGGTAACAAGGTCATTGGGTCACTCTCTCAAGTCACCGCATTTCTAAAGATTGGTGGCATCGTTGCCTTCGCTGGCACAGCGCTTTGGGCGGCTGGTTTCTCGTTCGAGCCTAATTTTGGCACAAGCTCTAGCGAAACACTGCCCGGAAGCGGGTTTCTTGCAGGTGTTGCCGTCGCAATTTTGGCTTACAAAGGCTTTACAACAATTACGAATAGCGGCGACGAGGTAAAAGACCCCCACAAAAACGTCGGGCGGGCAATTATTGCTTCGCTGCTGATTTGCGTAGTGGTCTATTTGCTCGTGGCTTTTGCGGTGGCCTTTAACCTATCGTTAGATCAAATTATTCAGGCCAAGGATTTTGCCTTGGCAGAGGCTGCTAGACCCGCCTTAGGTCAGTACGGCGTTTGGTTTACAGTAGCGATCGCTATTATTGCGACCACTTCAGGCATCATTGCCAGTATCTTTGCAGTTTCGCGAATGCTAGCCATGTTGACTGAGATGGACATCATTCCACATCGACACTTTGGGATGCCCGGTGGAATTCAGAAGCATACACTGGTTTATACCGTTGTCTTAGCAGCAACTTTAGCCGCTTTCTTTGACCTCAGCCGGATTGCATCGCTAGGAGCTATTTTCTACCTATTGATGGACATTGCTGTACACTGGGGTGTCTTCCGCAACCTTAGAAAGGATGTAGATGCAAATGGCGCAATCCTGCTCACCGCCGCCGCTCTCGACATTGTTGTCTTAGGTGCTTTCCTAATTTTGAAAGGAACTTCCGACCCCATGATTCTGTTAGTGGCTGGTTTAGGGTTGCTCTTCACCTTTTTGGGTGAGCGGTTCTTCCTCAAGCATAATTAAATGACTCCTTCCAGAATTAGCCAGTCGGTACAAGGAAATTAGTAATTTATTACCCAATGAAGCGGCGCTTTCCAGCGACGCAATTTGCAACGAAAAATCTGTGGATTGATTGAACTGATCGATTGATTGAGCGATAAATAAGCTTTTGAGAGACTAATGAACCAGCATTTCACAGGCAAATGAAATCAGGATGAAATCCTAGTCATTCTTCAGATAGAAATTAGTACTCCTTCTTTAGATAGACGTTATTGAACTCCAGTCTTCCTTATCTTGAACAGGGAAAAACAATTAACTACTGACTTTAAACTGCAATGAATCTGTTCCGGTTCATTGAACAGATTAATAGCCAAGTTAGTTAATTTACGAAGATTTTCCAACAAATAAATATCTATCGAATTTATTGGACAAATTCTTCAAGTCAAGTTTCTAGTTACATCAAAAAAGGGAGAAGATAGTTATGCCTCATCGAGGAGATTCAAAGTCCAGCGTTGATATTACAGTTCATTGCGCCTACGAGTGCGAACACTGTGCCGACCAGTGTTACAGCGAACCTCAAATGGCCGAATGTGGTCGCCTTGCCCGCGATGCTGCCGAAATTTGCTGGTCTATTGCAGGTTTTATGAGCCGAGGATCGCGCTTTATTCCCTCTCTAGCTAAATCGTGTATTGAAATCTGCGAAGCCTGTGCTAGCGAATGTGAGAAACATGAGAGTGAGCATTGTCAGAATTGCGCGAAAGCTTGTCGTCAAGTGAGCGCAGAATACCAAAAAATTGCCAATGTTGCTGCTGCCCGCACTTAATTAAACCTAAATGTAAGGCAAGGAGCATTAGTGAACAGTTCGGTGGTCTGTTTAAACAGGCAAGAGTTACTGCTTTAATCCTTGCCTTGCAGTTTTTGTCTAGTCAAGAAAATAATTCAGAGGAGGATAGGGTTAAGGCAATGACAAATAATAGACATACCAGAGAAACCCATCAAGAAGACCAACGCAGCAGACATCATCGGCAACAAGGGCATCATCAAGAACATAAACAAGAACCAAAAGAACATGCTGCACACGGCGGACATGACAAACACGCCGGACACGACCCAGAAATTTTCAAACGGCGCTTCTTTATCTGTCTTGTCTTAACCCTACCTATCCTTTACTACTCATCCCAGTTTCAAAACTGGTTTGGCTACTCGGCAATTGAATTTCCCGGTTCCAACTGGGTCAACCCAATTTTGGGAACAATTATCTATTTCTACGGTGGCTGGGTCTTCCTGAAAGGTGCGTGGCACGAGTTGCGCGGCAAAATCGGCATGATGACCCTGATTGCCCTAGCCATCACTGTCGCCTTTGTCTACAGTTTGGCGGTTTCTTTTGGTCTTTCCGGCAAACCCTTCTATTGGGAATTGGCCACCCTAGTTGATGTGATGCTGCTGGGTCACTGGATTGAAATGCGGTCAGTCCAAAGTGCGAGTCAGGCGTTACAAGAACTAACTGAGTTGGTTCCTTCTCAAGCACACCGAATTCGAGGTCGCAAGAAAAATGGCAAAGTTGAAGATGTCTCCGTTGATGAAATCGAAGCGGGAGATTTAGTTTTAGTTCGTCCGGGTGAACAGATTCCCAATGACGGGGAGGTTGTTGACGGACACACGGACGTTGATGAGTCGTTCCTGACGGGTGAATCTCGCCCCATCCCTAAACAAGAAGGGGATGAAGTAGTGGCGGGTTCAGTTAACAAAGAAGGGGCAATCAAAGTTAAAGTCACCCGCGTAGGGGAAGAAACGACCATTAGCCAGATGAAGCGTCTGGTCGAAGAAGCACAAGGGTCGAGAAGTGGCTATCAGGTTTTAGCCGATAAAGCAGCATTTTGGTTAACCCTGATTGCGATCGCAGCAGGCACCACCACCTTTATCGTCTGGCTGTCATTGCGCGACTTGCTGTTTGCTATCAATCGCAGCGTTACTGTATTAGTTATCACCTGTCCCCATGCCCTAGGATTAGCCATTCCCTTAGTCATTGTCAGTGCCACTGCCCTAGCGGCCAAAAACGGGATTCTCGTGCGCCAGCGCGATTCCTTTGAACGGGCCAAAGATATTAAAACGATGGCATTTGACAAGACGGGAACTCTAACTGAAGGGAAGTTTGGGGTTCAGAATATTTATACCAATGATCTGAGCGAAGAGGAAGCCCTTGCCCTTGCCGCCGCCTTGGAAACCTCTTCCGAACACTCCCTGGCTGAAGCGGTAGTAGAAGCAGCTGAAGAGAGGGAAATTGATCTTCCCGAAATGACGGATTTTAATGCTGTCGCAGGTCGGGGTGTTGAGGGGAAAGTTAAAGGCAAGACTTACCGCATTGGTCGTCCGGAGTGGGCAGAGGAAAAGAATATCAATTTTCCTTCATCCCTGCAAGACGGCATGGACAGGGCTGACGAACGGGGCGAAAGTGCCATTGTTTTGATGGCAGAAAATAAAGCCATTGCCGTTATTACCTTAGCCGACCAAGTACGGGAACGGGCAAAAGAAGCGGTTAATGAGTTGAAAGAGATGGACATTCAAGTCGTCATGCTCACAGGCGATGCCGAAGCCGTTGCTAAGGCAGTTTCGGAGGAATTGGGCATCGATCGTTACTATGCCCGTGTCTTGCCAGAAGATAAGGTTGATCTGGTCAAAAAGCTGAAAGAGGAAGGTCCGGTTGCCTTTGTTGGTGATGGAATTAACGATGCTGCTGCCCTGTTAGAAGCGGATATGGGTATTGCTATTGGTGCGGGGACTAATATTGCCATTGAGTCGGCAGATTTGGTGCTGATTGAAGATGATCCTTTAGATGCTGTTAAAGCCCTCAATTTGGCGAAGAAAACCTACAGCAAGATGATTCAAAACCTTTTCTGGGCAACGGGTTACAACGTAATTGCCATTCCTTTAGCCGCTGGGGTGGCTTATGCGTGGGGAATTTTGCTTTCTCCTGCCGTGGGTGCATTGTTGATGAGTTTGTCTACAGTAATTGTGGCAATTAATGCTGTTCTATTGCGTCGGGCAAAGCTGGCTTAGGGATTTGCATTGCGAACCGATAGTCATCAAAACTTCGATGTTTATAGCAGGTTTAGCTAGTTCATCTCAACAAAACTCGATGGAGGTTAAGTCCGTGAATTCTTACGTCCGCTTGCTGATTTCGTTGATAGTTTCCTACGTTGTCATGCTCTTCATTATGCTGTCGCGCGTCAATGAGTTGAGCAATCTGTTCGTCAGCCTAAATCAGTTTTATATGTCAGGACTGATGGTCGCAACTATGTCGATCATCATGCTTCTAACCATGGGGGCAATGTATAAAAATAAATCATTAAACATTGTGCTGTTGGTCGTTGGAACAGCATCGATTGGCCTGTTTTGGACACTGGTCCGAACCCAAGCAGCGGTAGGCAACCAGCAGTTTTTGCGATCAATGATCCCTCACCACGCGGCGGCAATTTTAGTTTGTCAACAGGCATCAATTACTGAGCAGCGCATTGAGGAGCTATGTGGAGAGATTGTCGCTACTCAGAAGCGGGAAATACGCATTATGAAGGATTTGATGGAATAAAGCGCTGTTTAGGGAGTTTCACTTAGAAAGACAACATGAAGGATATCCAGTTCATCAATTCTGAAATAGCTGTTGCATCTAGTCAGCTCGCCCCTGAGCAGATTTAGCAAGCCGCTAAAGAGGAGTTTCAGTCGGTATTAAATTCAACACACCCTAAAGCAAGTTGAGTTTTTAGTTGAACAAGGAGGAGGAATAGTCATGGCTTTAGTTTTAGAACAGATTAAGGTTGAGGGTTTAGCACAACTGTCATACATTGTGGGTGACGACAAGGCAGGAGTGGCAGCCGTTATTGATCCGCGTCGGGATATTGATATTTATTTACAGCGAGCCAGGGAGCTAGGCGTAAGGATTATTGCCAGTGTGGAAACCCACATTCACGCTGATTTTTTATCGGGTTCTCACGAGTTGAAAGCCCGTATCGATGCGCCGATATATGGTAGCAAAAGTGAGGATTACCAGTTTGAATTGCATCAACTCAATGAGGGGGACGAACTGCAACTGGGTAATATTACATTGCGTGCTGTTCATACTCCCGGACATACACCAGAGCATATTTGTTTACTAATTTCTGATTCCCAGCAGGGTGAAGTCCCGTTTGGCATATTTACTGGAGATACATTATTTAATCTTGATGTTGGACGACCCGATCTAGTCGGAACGGGCACGGAGCAGAAACAGGCTACACAACTTTATCACTCTCTGTTCGACAAGTTAGTACCGCTAGGCGATCGCCTGGAAATCTACCCCTGTCATGGAGCAGGATCGTCTTGCGGAAAGTCGATTGGCGATCGCAAACAAAGCACCATTGGTAATGAACGGATTTTTAATGAAGCACTCAAAGAGCGATCGGAGGAAGAATTCGTTGAGTGGATTCTCAATGATATGCCAGAACCTCCGCGCCACTATGCTCACTTGAAAAAGGTGAATGCAAAGGGAGCAAAGTTGATGGGATGTGTGCCAACATTACAGCCGCTCTCAGTTGAAGAATTTCAGCAGCAAATGCAGGATGAGAACACACTTGTCATTGATACTCGTTCTATTCTTGCCTTTGGTGGTGGACATATTCCGGGTGCAATCAATATTGCCTTGCAATCATCATTTCCTAACTGGATCGGTTGGATGATCGATCCGGCAAAATCTTTGCTGCTGATCGTGGAGAGTGAGCGTGATGTCAAACTAGTCACGGAGCATTTATTCCGCATTGGTTATGACAACTTAGCAGGCTATTTACATGACGGCATGACAAGCTGGCAAAATGCTGGTTTACCGTTGCAGCGCGTTGGTGAGTGGACAGTGCAGGAGTTAAATCAGCACAAAGAAGAACCCGACTTAACAATCCTGGATGTTCGCAGTGATGAAGAGTATGAAAAGGGCTTTGTGCCCGGTGCCAGACACATTTATGTGCCTCACCTGGAAGAGAATCTGAATGAACTGGATAAGGCTCAGACGATTGCCACGTATTGCGGTAGTGGTTATCGTGCCTCCATTGCCGCTAGTCTGCTACAAAAACATGGGTTTGAGAAGGTGATTAATATTCCTGGCTCCTGGATTGCCTGGAAACACACCAATTTACCCGTGCAACAATCAGCATAGTGCCAGAGATTACAAAATCAATTTGAGGAGCGGTTATACGTCGTTTGATTGTCGTTATTGGTATCGTTCTAGCCCTACTGATTCTCTTTGTTCCGGGCGGGGCATTATTGATCAAAGAAAGGCAGAAGGCAGTTCGCGAAGCGTTCTCCAAAGGAGTGGGCAGATGGCAGTTTGCGGAGCATGGCCGCTAGGGCATAGGGATTTATCCCGATAGCGCAGCGGTAGCGAGTTTACGAGCGTCTGCCGAAAGCACGAGCCTACTCCTACGGAGTTCTCTTCGAGTACTGGCGCGCCGCTTGCGAGCTTGGGTTTCAAACCCCCACTGAAGCAACGTTGCAGTGGCTCCCGTTCAGGAGGGGTCGGAATCCCCTTCTGTTGCGTCAGCTTCCCGCAGGGTACGGAACCTATGCTGCTATCGCACCTTAGCGTAGCGGTAGCGACGTAAGGAGCGTCTGCTCCGCAAACTGCCCTCTGCCTTCCATCTTCTGCCTTCTCAAGAGTTTGTCTACAGTAATTGTGGCAATTAATGCTGTTCTATTGCGTCGGGCAAAATTAGCTTGAAGTTTTAGGTTGG
Organism: Coleofasciculaceae cyanobacterium; assembly: GCA_049683475.1. GTDB lineage: Bacteria > Cyanobacteriota > Cyanobacteriia > Cyanobacteriales > Coleofasciculaceae > JBAUJE01. Next base: position 20,224 of record JBAUJE010000169.1, read on the forward strand.
GTGGGAGTAAATATCTCACCCATCAAACAAGTCACGTTTTATTGCACAGATATGAATACCTATGAAGAATTCAACCAGTATTTGGTAAGAAGTCAGCACTTGGAAGAAGATAACGGCAAAGAAACGTCTTCTCAAACAACCTCTTCCAAGGAAACACCTGTCAGCGAGACGACGGCTCCTCATCAAGGAATAGGGTTACTTACAATCAGTCTTGGCTTGATCGGCACCGCTTTAATTTTGTCCTTATTTAAACGGTTTGGAGTTGGGAAAAGTTTGAACAAGGGAGGTGACTATCTCAAATTGACTCGTCAAATTCCTTGTTATAATTGTCGATTTTTTAATAACAACGCCTATCTCAAGTGTGCTGTACATCCTTCTACAGTTTTAAGTATAGTTGCCAAAAATTGTCCTGATTATTGGTCGGTAGATAGCGATCGACTTTCTCAATAAAAATACCTGGAAGGTGTTTTCTTATTATCTAACGATGTACTCTCGCTGAAGACTCGTCACAACTTATATGCAATGAATGATTCAGCTAAGCAAACAGTAATTCTTGGCGGTGGATTCGTCGGACTATTTACAGCACTTCACCTCAGTAAGCAAGGCTATTCTCAACCCGTGATGCTCATCGACCAAAATGAACGTTTTGGTTTTAAGCCTTTGCTTTATGAATTACTGAGTGGGGAAATAGAGGAGCAACAAATTTGTCCTCGCTATGAGAAACTGCTCGATGGTAGTGATGTTCAGTTTATACAAGACACCGTAAAAGAAATTGACTTGCCCAATCGGGGAGTAGAATTAGCTAAAAACAGACACCTGACCTACCACCATTTAGTGTTAGCATTAGGCAGTCTGGTAGGTTACTTTGGTATCGAAGGAGCCACAGAAAACACCTTACCTTTTCGCACTCAAAAACAGGCGATTGCCTTGTTCGGGCATCTGCAAAATTGCCTTGAGCAAGCTCGTCAGACTACAGATTCTCAAAAACGTCAAACTCTCCTGACCGTGGCAATCATTGGCGCGGGGCCAGCAGGTGTAGAATTAGCAGCAACCTTGGGCGATGTACTTCCTCACTGGTATATCCAATTAGGAGGAAATTTTTCGGAAATTCGCCTCGTACTAATCAATCGAGGTTCGCAAATCTTAAAAGGTGATATTAACAGCAAATTGCGAGAAGCCGCTGAAACCGCTTTGAAAGAGCGCAGTGTTCCTGTGGAGTTACAACTGAATGCTTCAGTCAGTGCAGTGTATCCGCAGCGAGTGGAATTTGAGCGTAACAATTGCCAAGAATCTTTAGAAGCGGCAACGATTGTTTGGACTACAGGAACGACCACTCATCCCCTGATTAAATCACTACCAATTCCTGATTCGCACCGCGACAAAAAAGGTCGGTTACTGGTTGCCCCAACCCTGCAACTGCCCCACTTTCCAGAAGTGTTGGCTGGGGGTGATTGTGCTACAGATTTGCAACAGCCATTGCCGCCAACTGCCCAAGTTGCCTATCAGCAGGGAGGCGCGATCGCTAAGAGTCTCAAAGCTCTTTCTGAAGAAAAACGTCCTCCTCACGCTCGCATTCAATTGCGCGGTTCGCTCCTCAAATTGGGACTAGAGGAAGGAGGCGCTAACCTGTTTGAAAAGTTTGTCCTAACGGGCAAATCAGCTCACCTAATTCGTCAAGGAATGTATCTGACACTCCTCCCCACTCCAGTTCGTAATTTTCAAGCTACTACGGAATGGCTGTCTGAGGAAATCTTCCAACCCTATCTTTAGTCTTTATTTTCCCTCAACTAACAGTTAAACCAAGTCAGCAGAAGGGTATAATTATGAACTTGAGTTGGACACACGTACATCTAATCCTCAATCATTTTCCAATTGTCGGAGCGATATTTGGTCTTTTGCTGCTAATTTATGCCTTGATAAAACATAGTGAAGACTTGAAGCAGGCAAGTTACTGGACTTTCATCATTATTGCCTTAATTACGATACCTGTTTTTTATGCAGGTACGCAAGCAGCAACAGTTATTCATAATTTTCCTGATGTATCAGACTCTTTAATTCACAAGCATCGAGAAGTTGCAGAACAAGCCCTAATTGCTTTAGAAATATTAGGAGCAATGAGTTTGGTTGGTTTATTCTTATTTCGAGATGCAAAAAAAACACCAATTTGGTTTACTACAACCCTGTTGGTTGTTACAGTAATTGCCACAGGACTTGTGTCGTGGACAGGACTACAGGGAGGAATAGTCAGGCACACAGAAGTTCGAGGAGAACTGAACTTTTTGATGCCAGATGAAACGGAATCGGGGAGTCATGGAGAGTCGGGAATTGAGCATGAACATTCTGGAGAATCTGGGCATTCTGATTAATAAATCAGTAAACTCCTGGGTTATCCAATTAAGCTTTATTTAAAACTATTAGGGGACACATCCAGTATTTCGTAAAGAAATTAAATTAGGATGAAATGGAGATGAAATCTGTCTGGATTTAGCAAAAAATTTAAGCAGAGGGAAAGCAAAGATAATTTCATTCTAATTTCATTGGCTTTTGAGAGGATAGTTACTATCGCTCTTAACAAAATTCGCGTCTGGGAAGCTCACGATTGGAACAGGCTCTTTAGGTTGACACTCCACCTAACTGGAGAGTTTAACATCAAAGTAGAGTCCCAACCCCAAGCAAAGAATTGACTACAAGGTTTTAACTATGCTCAAACGTTTGACATCTTGGATTCATCAACAGTCTCGTCCCCTGCTCTTATCCGGTGTTGCTGTAGTAGGGATATTGGGAGCGACATATTTGACAGTCGGGGTGTGGGGAAAAAGCACCGATATCCAAGGAGCCAATCATCCTCAAGCACTGAATTCTAGTGCGGCTGAACTTGTCAGCATGAAGGGTAGCGTCTGGGATCAAGAAACAGAACCACTGTCAGAACCGCTCTCAGTTGCCGTGTATCGCAGTCCTTCCTGTGGTTGCTGTGGAGAATGGATTAAACACCTAGACAAACACGGCTTTAAGGTTACCGATACTAAAACTGATGAAATGACCGCCATCAAAGAAAAATATAACGTACCCCAGGACTTAGCCTCCTGTCACACGGCGATTGTCAATGGATATGTTGTTGAAGGACACATACCAGCCGATGATATCAAACGTCTGGTTAAGCAAAAGCCTGACATTGCTGGCATTGCTGTACCGGGAATGCCGTTGGGAACTCCCGGAATGGAGGCGGGGGAAAGAAAAGAATCCTTTGCTGTGTTGGCGTTTAATGGTGACGGAAAATTTGAGGTTTTTAAGGAGTATCAGTCTTACTAAATGCAGATTGAGGCGAAAAGAATAAACTATGTCCAAAATTAATCGTCGAACCTTTCTGGTTCTCAGTGTAGCTGGAGCTGGGGTGGCTTTAGGAACTAGTTGTGCAACGGGACGAAATAGCAAACAAACCTCAAAATCAGCGATTGCCCAATCTTTACTGCACCAAAGCAGGGATGGTTTATTAGAACTGGACTTAGAAGCTAGTTCCTCTTCTGTCAATTTGGGGGATCAGCAGGCGTACCTTTTGAGTTACAACGGACAAATCCCTGGCCCTCGTCTCGAAACGAAACCAGGGGATACCGTTCGTATCCACTTCACCAACAATCTCTCCCAACCCACCAACTTGCATTATCACGGCATGCATATTCCGGTGACGGGAAATGCTGATAACGTTTTTCTGAACATTGAGCCGGGAGAGAGAGTTGACTACGAATTTACCATTCCCCAAGACCATCCGGCTGGCACATTTTGGTATCATCCTCATCGTCACGGTTTAGTTGCCGAACAGTTATTTGGAGGTTTAGCTGGTTTATTTATTGTGCGCGGGGAGTTGGATGAAATTCCCGAAATTAAAGCAGCGAAGGAAGAGTTTCTCGTTCTCCAAGATTTTGCCCTCGACGGGAACGGACGGATGCTACCGTCCAATCACATGTCAGCGATGACGGGACGGGAAGGACAACTGATTACGATTAATGGTCAGCTTAAACCGACTTTCTCCTTATCCGCTAATGGCTTACTACGATGGCGCATCCTCAATGCTTCCCCTTCTCGTTTTTATCGGCTTTCCCTGGAAAATCATCCGTTTTATCTAATTGCGACAGATGGCGGGGCATTAACTGAACCTGTGGAACTTTCAGAATTGCTGCTAACACCTGGACAACGGGCAGAAGTGTTGGTGCGGGGTGATAGAAACCCAGGACAGTATCCCTTGCTGAATCTGCCCTACAATCGAGGCGCAATGGGAATGATGGGTGGCAGAGGAATGATGGGTGGCAGAGGAATGATGGGTGGAAACGACAATACACCAACAGTGCTAGCCACTCTCAACTACGATTCTGCTGTAGAAACCGTTTCTCTACCCACAAAACTCTCATCAATACCTGCTTTACCTGAACCCCAGCAGGTGCGACGCTTTCAGCTCAATCATGGCATGGCTCCTGGGATGGGCATGGTTTTTCTGATTAACGGTCAGCCTTACAGTAGCGATCGCCTCGATACCCAAGTACAACTTGATGCAGTAGAAGACTGGGAAATAATCAATACGGGAATGATGGATCATCCCTTCCACGTTCACAATAATGCTTTTCAAGTTATCAGTCGTAACGATCAACCAGAATCACTGCTTGCTTGGCGAGATACGGTGCTAGTGCGTAGGGGTGAAACTGTCCGCATTCGTATTCCCTTCCGTGATTTTGCTGGCAAAACTGTCTATCACTGTCATATTCTCGACCATGAAGATTTAGGCATGATGGGTAATTTGATGATTAATGCTTAGTAGTGCGGATGTAGGGATGGTAATTGGTAAAGGATATTAATGTAGCGATTGCTCCTAGCGACATTCCGCTAATTTTCAATGACTTACACGGCATTGCCACCGACATTTAACTGAATCGCGCCACGATTTCCAGCTTGTAAAAAACTAAAGTTGTTAACTCAGGAGAAAAACATGGATAGTAAAGCAGCCCTTTATGGTGTGGGAGGTCTAGTTCTGGGTATCATTCTAACTATCCTGATTGGTATGGCTGGTATGGGCAGGATGATGATGAGGAATATGTGTGGATATCAAGGCTCTGTTGAATCACCTAGTGCTAATCATGTCACGAATCAGCAAGAATAATCACCCATCGTAAAACTCTGTTTGTTTTCCTAGAACAAACAATTAAATGTAATTAATAACTGTTTACTTATGAGTAAATTAGAGCAACGAATTCCCCAAGAACAGACATCAGAAATTTTTGCCCTGGCTGCGGAACTTCAGGCAAAACACGAGCAAAGCTATTCCGTAGCCGAATTAGTAAAAATTGGGGCAGAAGCCCATATATCGCCAGAGTTTATCGAGCAAGCAGTGAAGCAGATTCAGGTTAAAAAAAGACGTGAAGCACTGCGAGAAACAATTATTAATAACGTAACTAATCTAGGAGCAGCAATAGTTTTGTTGAGTTTCTTGACAGGTATTTTGGGTTTACCAAACGGACATTGTTCCTCTCTAGCAAAGACGCAGATAGAAGATTCTCAAGTGTTGCCCGACAGTTAGTTACTGGCATTGTCAGCTTTGGCAGGTATTATCCCTTAACGACGCTTACTTAGTTTGTCTCGCTGTCATGTTCTTTAGCGTACTAAATATTTTATAAGCGATCACATTCCCGCAGATAAAATTCTCAAATGTTAAATATTATTAATTCCTTCCCTTGGCTCAATTTACCAGAATCCAATATCGTCATCTTCTCCTTTCTGCTCAATTTCTTTTGGGAAATGCAGCAAATGCCTTTTTTTCAGGTTTCACCTGAGTTTACCTGCGTAGATGTAGTTAATAATTGTACGCTGGCTACTGTAGGAGATGCAGGAATTTCACTAACTGCTTTTATAACAGTAGCAGTTATAACGAAGTCACGTCGCTGGATTCTCCAAGCAAACTGGTGGCAAGTCGGTATTTTTATCTTGGTAGGAATTGTCATTACGATAATTTTTGAAGCTCTAGCCACAGGAGTTTTGAACAGATGGAAATATGGTGATGTTATGCCAACACTGCCTTTTTTTGGAACTGGTTTATTACCAGTGCTTCAGTGGTTATTAATCCCGCCGTTAATCATTTGGTTTGTAAATAGACAGCTTTCACCAATTAAGCGTAAATCTCCAAATTGAATCTATGGCTGTAAGCTAACTAAGTTTTAGAAGAAAAGAAATGAACGCAAACTCTACTAACAAACATACTCCTGGCTGGTATCAAAGACTCTTTGCTTGGTTGATGGCTCATGCCACAGCTAAATATGAAGCAGAAATGAGCGATCGCAAGTGCGAACTGTTTGCCGATCTTCACGGCAAAGTCTTAGAGATTGGACCTGGAACTGGATCAAATCTGCGTTATTATCCACGGGATATTCACTGGACTGGGATTGAGCCAAACACCTATATGTATCCCTATCTTCAGCAAGAAGCGGAGCGATTGGGATTAGATATTAACATCAAAAGTAAAACTGCCGAAAGATTGGATGCCAAAGATAACAGCATTGATGCAGTAATCAGCACTCTGGTTTTGTGTTCGGTAGATAATCTATCAACTATGCTGCAAGAAATTCTTAGAGTACTTAAACCAGGCGGACAATTTTTCTTCCTAGAACACGTAGCCGCACCGCAGAGAACTGGACTACGACGAATTCAAAACTGGATACAGCCTCTCTGGACAGTTGTTGGTGATGGTTGTCATCCCAATCGCGAAACTGGGATCGCGCTCGAAAACGCTGGATTTGAGCGGGTCGATTACCAGCATTTTCGGGCAAATGTTCCAGCCATTGTCAGCCCTCAGATTATTGGTGTGGCAACTAAGAAGAAGGCGCGATCGGAGTAAAATATGACTCAGCACTTTGTTTAATACTTGCCAAACAACAGCTTCCTTGAGGGTTGTTTACTTCGCAACCGCAGCGTCCAGCTTTAACGTGACTGCGGATATTAGTCTCAGCACTGCTTTGACCCGTCTGGATAATTTCTTGTCGGATGCGATCGCGACTCCAGCCAAAGCAGTAACACACAGGTACATCTAAACCCCGATTTTTCTGAAATACTGGAACTTTTACTTGTTCGACAGTGAATACCTGACCCTCTTCATTGAAGTAAACTACGGGACAATCAGGGGCGGCACAGAAATAATAAACTGTATCGGGATTGAGGGTTTCTAAAGCTGAGGGTTTTAGCAAACTTTTTAGGGTAATAGTTGGAACCATTTTTCCTTTCGTTCCATTTCTAGGACAAGTTTTATCCCAGGAAGTTTGTTGAGCAGGGCAACAAGTTTCAGTCATTGTTAAAAGAAATTTTAAACTGTGAATTATTCCTAATGCTTACAGGAACGATGATAACGACGGTAGGAAAGGATAGTTAAGGCAAGCATGATAAACAGGGCTGGTAATAAAACGTAGTCAAGATAACCCACCCACGCACTCAACCCAATTGCTCCTAAAAGAATAACTAGGATAGGAGTAAAGCAGCAAAGAGCGACGAGAATTGTGCCACTTATGCTAGCGACGAGAGCTGTTTTAGGTTTCATTTTTTCTAGCTGAATCTAATCAATTGATTCAATCAATCCACAGATTTTACCGTTGCAAATTTCATCCGTGGGAAGCGCCGCTTCATTGGGTAATAACTTACTAATTTCCTTGTACCGACTGGCTAATTCTTGGCGGAATGCCGTCATTTCCCGTAAGCGGCAGTCCAATTCATCCAGGTGTTGTTTGACCATTGCCTTTAGGCTGGCACAAGGAGGAACCCCTGTCGTTCTAATCTCAATCAGTTGTTTGATTTCTTCTAAAGAAAGCCCAAATCGCTTCGCCTTCTGAATAAACCGCAGGCGTTCCTCATCTTCACTCCCGTAAAGGCGGTACTGTGACTCAGTGCGTCTAGGGGGTTCGAGTAATCCCAAACGTTCGTAATAGCGGATTGTGTGAGTAGGGATGCCTACTAGAGTACTTAACTCACCAATCAACCAACCTTCTTTTCCGGTCATTTTCCTGTGTGTTTTATCTTTGTCCAACGCCAGCAGCTAGAAGTGCTTCGCGAGACACTGGCTGCTGATTCTGACAACACTCTGCTAACTTGCCATCGACTACCACAGCCGGTACACGATGAATCCCATATTGGGTTGTCTTTTCCCGTCCTTGGGCATCTCCCTCGTGCAGGTCGTAAATCTTAACTTCGCAGTTAGGACAGGCTAACTCCCTAACCAGCTTAACGGTTCCATCACATAAAGGACATCCAGTCACAAAGACTTCAACCAAACGTTTTGCCATCTCTTTTTCCTCTCTTGTTAGAGCTTTGAGATTAGCTTAAACCTTGAAGCCAACTTCAAGGTCAAGTCCTACTCGCTATGGATGGCTTGATAAGCAGCATAATCTTGAAAACTTAATTGATTTACATCAACCCTTACAAGAATGATTATTGTTATCCATTAAAATAACGATAGCTATTTTCAATTTGGACAAAATAATCTTTTTTTGTTATTACTTATGAAAGTATGTTCAGATGTTGAATATTTGATGGGATAAAGATGAGTACTCTCAAATCAGAAGCGGGAGGATGTTGTAGTTGCCATCATGACCACGGACACGACCACAGTCATGAACATGGAGGAGAATTTGACCTAAAAAGGGAACTACTGCCAATTATTACGGTCATCATTCTCTTTACTTTGGGGTTAATTTTTGAGGAATATCTGCATAATACACCTTACAGTTTGGGTGAATATGCTATCTTCATCCCTGCCTACTTGTTAAGTGGCTCGACTGTACTGAAGGCGGCTGGACGCAACATTCTTAGAGGTCAGGTGTTTGATGAAAACTTCCTGATGACCATTGCGACTGTAGGAGCGATCGCCATTCACCAACTTCCCGAAGCAGTCGCGGTCATGCTGTTCTACCGAGTTGGAGAGCTATTTCAAGGATACTCCGTCGGTCGCTCTCGTCGCTCCATCAAATCACTGCTGGAAGTTCGCCCGGATACGGCAAATTTGAAGGTCAACGGCACGGTGAAAGAAGTCTCTCCGGAAACAGTTAACGTGGGAGACATCATTTTGGTGAAGCCAGGAGAGAAGGTTCCTCTAGATGGTGAGATTCTGGAGGGCAACTCCCAGCTTGATACATCAGCATTAACTGGAGAATCGGTTCCACGTACCGTCGGAGCAGGTGAAACGGTACTAGCAGGCATGATTAACCAGTCAGGCGTACTCACTTTACAGGTGACAAAACGGTTTGAAGAATCATCGATTTCCAAGATTCTCAATCTAGTTGAAAATGCCAGCAGCAAGAAAGCAGAAACCGAGAAATTTATCACCCGTTTTGCTCGCTACTACACGCCTGTCGTAGTAGTTCTCTCGTTAGCAGTGGCGATTCTCCCACCGTTGTTGATTCGTGATGCAACCCAGGCAGAGTGGACGTATCGAGCATTGGTGTTGCTGGTGATTTCCTGCCCCTGCGGCTTGGTAATTAGCATTCCCTTGGGCTACTTTGGCGGTGTGGGTGGCGCAGCTAAGCGGGGCATTTTGGTGAAAGGTTCGACCTTTTTAGACGCACTAACACAAGTCAAAACCGTTGTCTTTGACAAGACAGGAACGCTGACTAAAGGAAACTTCAACGTTACCGAAGTGATTTCTCACAACGGACTTACTAACGCCCAACTCTTAGAACTAGCAGCAACTGTCGAGTCTCATTCCCATCATCCCGTCGCACAATCGATCCGAGAGGCACACGGGAAGTTTATTGATGACTCAACGGTGCAAGACTACGAGGAAATTTCGGGACACGGCATTCGCGCTAAAGTGGGCGGTCAGATCGTGCTTGCCGGAAATGATCGTCTGCTTCATCGAGAAAACATCCCCCATGATGTCTGTGTTGTAGATGGAACAGTGGCTCATCTGGCGGTCGATGGTGAATACACCGGACGCATCATTATTGCTGATGAACTAAAAGAGGATGCAGCAGAGGCAATTCGAGCCTTACATACTCAAGGCATTGAAACCGCCATGCTTACTGGGGACAGTCAATCTGTCGCAGATAGCATTGCCCAGAAATTAGGACTCGATCAATATCGTGCTGAACTTCTGCCGGAAGACAAAGTAAGCGCACTAGAAGAATTCTTGCATCGAGCTAGTCAAACCAAGAGCAAAGTCGCCTTTGTTGGCGATGGCATTAACGATGCACCTGTGATTGCTAGAGCTGATGTCGGCATGGCAATGGGGGGACTCGGTTCTGATGCTGCTATTGAAACTGCCGACGTGGTGATTATGACTGATGCTCCATCAAAAGTGGCTCAAGCCATTCAGATTGCTCATAAAACCCTTCGCATTGTTTGGCAGAACATCATTCTTGCGATCGCGGTGAAAGGCATATTCATTGCTCTGGGAGCGATTGGCGTTGCCACTCTCTGGGAGGCTGTATTTGCTGATGTAGGTGTTGCGTTGCTGGCGATTTTCAATGCAGGTCGAGTTCTCAGAAATGGCTAACTATTTTCTGCTGTATAGGCATAACAAAGGAGGTTAGTATGAACCGAAAGTTACTTGTTTACTGATTGTGATTCTAATGGTTGTCAGCGCACTCTCGCTGCTGAGAGATAGTCTGCAAACTCTCAAGTAAGAATCGTTACAGCTAACGCTTGGGTCAAAGAAGAGAAAACAACTTCTGGAGAGATTAAAAGGGTGCATGTCAGTTTTGTAAGAACACTTGAACTATGTACCCTTAGAGTCAGTCGTAACACGCTACTTGCCGTATTTTTAGTACAAATGTTCTGCAACTTTGACCTGCTCCCGATTAAAATCGGCGATTGCCGAGAGCAAAAGCCTACTTCTCAGTTTCTGAAACTTCATAGCGAGTGCATTCATAAACCCCCTTTGCCGCATCAGCCAGCAATTCATCAGCCAAATTAAGTAACGTAGCTACCCGTTCGTCGCTGAGTTGATAATAAACGAAATTGCCGTTTTGGGAACGAGTTACTAGACCACAAGCTCTGAGACAGGCTAAATGGTTAGAAGCATTCGACTGACTCAGACCAGTTGCTTTGACAATCTCGCCTACCGTGAGAGAACCTTTGCGTAATGCATTGAGAATAGACAGACGGGAAGAGTCAGCAAAACCTCGAAAAAGCTTGGCTTTTAAATCGGTAATTTGAGCTGAGGTAAGTGTTTGCATAAATTAATATCACTATATCATTAGTTGCTGATACACTGTAGTTACCAACCCTAAATATGATGCCACAACTAGACGGAGTAAAAATTCAATAAACAACTTTTTAAAACAAAGGAGTTTTTGATGAATCGCCAATTACGGCTTGGGATAATTTTATTTCTACTAACATTAGGTCTGACTTTCACAGCACCCTCTTTGGTACTCGGTCAAGTTACTCAGGCAGCTCAAAGAATAGCGTGCGGAGGATGCATGATGGATGGTGGCATGATGGGTGGCAATAGGCAAGATATGCAAATTGTTCATCAGCTATTTGCCAACCATAGCCTGATCCGTCGCACCGTTGAAGAAATCCCAGGTGGAGTTCGCACTGTCACAGAGTCGGATATTCCGCAAGTTACGGCTTTGATTCAAGCCCACGTTCAAAGTATGCACCAAAGAGTTGATGAAGGACGATGGTTTGCGATGATGAGTCGCACTTTACCGATTATGTTTCGCAATGCCAATCGCTACCAGCGCGAATTTGAACTGACTTCCAAAGGGATAGTTGTCACGAAAACCTCCGACGATCCTAATCTAGTAGCTGTTCTTCAAGAACATAGCCGTGAGATTAGCAATTATGTTGAAAGAGGAAACCCTTGGATGGGAGGAGGCAGAATGAGATGGTGGTAGCTGACACGCCGAAGTTCAGTCATCGAGCCAAGCGAGCGGTCTTGAGAACATTAATCTTAGTTTCCAAAGATTTATTGCGTTGGTTTGACTCTCCAGCTAAGGGAAGACTTTTTTTGACAAAGCTTCATAAGGATGTGATGTTGTTCTTTCCAGTCTTTACTCAAGTGCCTCTGAATGCGTTAGAAAACTGGGAAATTATAAATAAGCGATCGCTAGGAACTCACTATAAAACTTCTATAGTTTGACAAGTGACAAATTTATCTTTAACCATTTCTTTTACTGACGATAAGAATTCAGCGATCACTGCTTCTCGATCTACTACTATAATTAAAAGCGGTAAAGCCGAAGATTCAAAAGAGCTATCTAACTCGTTGGCAGTGCGAAAAATACCATGCTTGCCATATCCAGCAATCGCTTTTATTACCGTCACGCCTGTTAACTGATGTTGGTGAGCTACTCCTAACAGAGCTTGATAAAGTGGTTGATGATGCCAACAATCTGATTCACCGATGTAGATTGTTAATTGTTTCCATGATGTCATAATCATACTTCTAATCTATATATAGCGTTTCTCATACTCGTGAGGTACATATAATTTTCTTCTTCGTTCCCTGTTAAGAGTTCCCTAAAACCCGGAAGTTTGTAGCTCACCCAATTGAGAACTTCTATAACTCTAATGTTGTTTAAATAGCAGCCAAATTTTTAGTGCTTTATTTTGTTCTCATGTTATTAGACTCATTAACTAAAGGCAATTTCAAGCTAAAAATGCTTCCTTTGCCTAATTCACTGTGTACGCTTAGACTGCCGTTATGTGCTTGGGCTATGGCTTGGGAGATCGCCAATCCCAATCCCGAACCACCAGTTCGCCGAGAGCGATCGCCATGTACTCGATAAAAACGATTAAAAATCTTTTGTTGGTCGGAACGGGCAATGCCAATTCCTGTATCGCGAACTTGAATTAGGGCTTGATGTTTACTACGTTTGAGAATAACGGTTACATACCCACCTGCTGGAGTGTACTGAATAGCATTATCGATCAGATTAGCAACGAGGCGATATAATTGGTCGCAGTTTCCCAATATTTGTAAAGAGTTTTCTACTTGTATTTGGCAACTTAGGGTCACTTGATTAGCGATCGCGATAGATAGTAATTCCTCAATTAAATCTTCAACTAGATCGTTTAAACAACAAGGTTCGCAGTGCGACAAAACCGAGTTTTGATGCGTATTAGCTAGCAGCAGCAGATCGACGATGAGCTTAATCAGTCGTTGGTTTTGACGCTCAACAATTTTTAACACACTTAGAGCCTTTTGAGGTTCCAACTGAGATATTAACAATGCTGATTCGACGCTGCTTTGGATTGTAGTGAGAGGGGTTCGCAGTTCGTGAGCGACATCGGCAGAAAACTGCTCCATTTGCTTATAAGATTCATAAATGGGGTGCATGGCTAAACCAGCTAGCCACCAACTTGCAACACCAACTAATATTACTGAGAAAGTAAGACTTAATATTATGACTTTTTTGGCTGTAATTAATAAATATTCATACTCTTCAAGGCTATATCCAACTTGAAGATAACCCCAATCTTGTTTGTTCTGAGTATGAAGCAAAAGAGTCATTTGAAGATAATTATTTCCTTGGCGATCTGATGTACTTTGCCAAGTTTTTCGATTAAAATTTGGGGATAATCCTTCAGGATAAGTTCCTGCTACTGCCAGTAAGCGACCAGAAGGATTAAACAGACGAACGTAGTAGCTAGTCTGATTAATGGCACTGAGATTGCGGTGGGTTCGAGAAATATTTGTTGTGGATAAACAACTATTTCCAACGCGACAAAATTTGGGCAGCAGTCGTTCAATTAAAGCATCAATACGTCCTGGTTGTTGAAGCTGTAATTCTAGACTCTGATACAGCGTTCCGGCTATAGATTGCAAATCTTGATGAATTTCAATCCAGTAACTACGTTTAATTACTTGATATGCTCCTACTCCTAAAATAACCAAAATTAAACCCATCACTCCTGCATACCAGAGAGCTAAAGTAGTACGGGTTTTTCTAAATAACTTATTTTGTTTCATGGCTCAGGATTAAGACGGTATCCCAGAGCAGGAACAGTTTCAATGATATTGCTACAGCCAATGGATTCTAATTTGCGTCGGAGTCGTCGCACATGAGCTGCTACTATATTGCTGTAGTTGTAAGCATTAATTTCCCAAATCTGGCGACGAATGCGATCGCTTTCTAGAACTTCCCTGGGATACTTCATAAAATATTCCAGTAATTGAAATTCTTTATTAGTTAGGGAGATTTCTCGTATTTTGCCATCAGAAGATTGCCAATGAGCGGTGCGAGTACCGCAGTCTAAGATTAGTCCGTCTACTTGTAACCTTTGAGATTGTAAAAGAGGCGATCGTCGTTGTAAAGCCCGCACTCTTGCTAATAACTCTGGTATGCTAAAAGGTTTAATTAGATAATCATCTGCACCTGCATCCAAGCCAGTTACTCTATCTTCTATTTTATCCCTGGCAGTTAAAATTAGTATGGGCAACGGTTTTTTTCGGTTTCGCAGTCGCTGACACAGTTCCAAACCAGACAATCCAGGAACTAACCAATCAAAAATAGCTAGAGAGTAATCTGCTAAACGATCTTGAATATATTCCCAAGCCTCTTTGCCATCTTGTACCCAATCTACTACATATTTTTCGCGATTTAAAATTTCTTTGATGGTCGCCCCCATATCTGGCTCATCTTCTACTAGTAATATCTTCATGCTATAAATTTCGCTTAGGAGGTAAGCTGTTGTGCAATGTAGGAAAAATAGTTCCTCGTGTCTCCACGTCAACTTCCATTATTTGCTGTCTGTGCAATGCCCTTTTACGGACTGGTAATCAGTTGCGGTGTTTCTGTTAACGATGAACTGGTTTTAGTCGGTTTGGGAATCAAGAATTTGCCAAACTGGGAATAGAGAGCGGGTAACACCAGTAGAGTTAAAGCAGTAGAAGTAAATAGTCCTCCCAAAACTACTACTGCTAGAGGTTGCAGCATTTCCTTTCCAGGGCCTGTACCAATTGCCAGGGGGGCCATTCCCAAAGCTGAGGTTAAGGCTGTCATCAAAATAGCGTTTAATCGTTCTTGAGAACCTTCAACAATCGTTTTACTAAGACTCATGCCTTCAGTAAGTCTAATGTTGTAGGTTTCTACTAATAACAATCCGTTGCGAGCTGCCACACCAAATAAAGTAATAAAACCCACTAAAGAGGCAATCGATAAATCTCCACCAGTCAAGGCGATCGAAATTATCCCACCGACTAAAGCTAGGGGGAGGTTAATCATAATCGCTATGGTTGAGGCAATGGATTTGACTGCAAAGTACATCATCACCGAGATTGCCACTAAAGCTAAAACACCAAATATCAGCAATCTTTTAGTAGCTCGTTCTTGTGCTTCAAATTGACCGCCATATTCAATGAAATATCCCCCAGGTAATTCAACTTCTTGTTGAACCTGACTGCGAATATCCTGAATTACCGACCCCAAGTCTCGATCCGAAACATTAGCCGAAACGATCAAGCGACGGGAAACATTTTCTCTCTTTATGGTATTGGGACCCGTACCATAGTCAATCTCGGCAACCTGAGATAGAGGAATTTGTCCGTAGTTCGGGGTGTTGATAAATAAATTTCTGACATTTTCTAGGTCGCGACGAGCTTCTGGCTGCAACCAAACCACCAAGTCAAATAATTGCTGCTGTTCGAGAACTTGAGATACCACGCGACCGTTTAAAGCGGTTTCGATAGTTTCCCCAACTGCACCGACGCTCAAACCATAGCGAGAAGCTGCTTCGCGATCTACCTTAATCTGGATTTGTTTGATGGGAACTTGTGGTTCTAGTTGTAAATCCACCACGCCAGGGACAGCATTCATCACCGACTGAATCTGCTGACCGAGAGAACGAAGTTCTTCTAATTCGGGACCGTAAATTTTAACGGCAATACCAGAGCGCACCCCTGAAAGCACTTCATCGATGCGATGAGCGATAAAACCGCCAACGCTAGGAACTATGCCAGGAATTTTGTCAAAAGAAGCACGAAGATTTCCCATGCTTTCGTCTAAGTTTTTTGCTGCTTCTTCAGTCACTTGAATATCGAGTTCGGCGAAGTCCACGCCATTGACTTCGATGTCTCCAGTCGCTCGACCTGCTCGCAATTGAATTGTTTCAAAGTCCGGATTATCTTTTAGTTCTTCCGATAGAGCAAAAGCAGCCCTTCTAGTAGTATCTAGGGATACACCAGGATAGAGATTCACGGCAACCACTTGAGACTGCTCTTGAAACTCTGGTAGAAACACTTTTCCTAAACCTGAAACAATGATGATTGAAGCTACTAATCCTGCCACAGAAGTTAATAACACAATTTTTGGCTTGCCAATCGACCATCCTAAAATGGGACGATATACACCCTTAAAGAAGTGAGCAATCCAAGTTTCGTCATCAGGAAGTTTACTATGTGCCAATAACAAAGCACACAAAGCTGGAGTTAATGTTACTGCCACTAAAGTTGAAGCACCAATTGCCAGTAGGTAAGTAATGGCCATCGGCGTAAAAATTTTACCTTCTACCCCAGATAGAGCAAATACGGGGGCAAATATTACGGCAATAATAACGGTAGAAAACAGCACGCTCACCCTAACCTGTACCGAGCTATTAAATACTACCTGTAAGGGTGCAATAGGGTTACCCGCTCGTTGATTTTCCCGCAGACGACGGTAGGAGTTTTCCATGTCAACAATCGCATCATCTACTACCGAACCGATTGCGACTACTAGACCTCCTAAAGTCATGGTGTTAATTCCTCCACCCTGAAACTTCAGGAACATCAGCCCCAGGATTAAAGCTAAAGGCATAGCACTGAGGGTAATAATAATAGTGCGCCAATTCATCAAGAAGAGAATCAAAATCACTCCAACGATAATGATTCCATCCCGCAAAGCTACTTGAACATTTTTTACTGATGCTTCGATGAAATCTGCCTGTCGAAAAGTTCGAGTTAGCTTGACATCTTCGGGTAATGTTTTCTCGATTTCTTGCATTGCAGCTTCCACTGCCTCGGTTATCTCGACAGTATCACCAGCAGGTTGTTTTTTTATCATTAGAACTACGGCAGGCTTACCTCCTAAAGCTCCATCTCCTCTTTTAACTGCCTTGCCGATTTTTATCTCT
The DNA here is from genome assembly GCA_049683475.1 of Coleofasciculaceae cyanobacterium. GTDB lineage: Bacteria > Cyanobacteriota > Cyanobacteriia > Cyanobacteriales > Coleofasciculaceae > JBAUJE01. The sequence continues at coordinate 37,303 of JBAUJE010000169.1, forward strand.
GCTACATCCTTCAAACGCACGGGCGTACCACCCCGTTCGGCAATCACCGATCTCTCTATATCGGCGATTGAAGTGACTCGACCTTGTTGTCTAACAATCAGTTCTTGGTCGGGACTAATTAAAAAACCTCCAGGGGCGTTCACATTTGAGCCGCTTGTTGCTTCGGTTACTTCCTCTAAGGACACGTTAAATTGCTGTAACTTAGCTGGATCGACTAAGATTTGATACTGTCGCTCTTCCCCTCCAAAAACTACGACTTGACTGACACCAGAAATGCCTAGAAGTCGATTTCTAATTTGCCAATTTGCCAACCGCGTAACTTCCATCAGGGGTGTGGTTTCCGAAGTCAGGGCATATTTGAGAATGTCTCCTATGGGTGAAGTGGTAGGAGTCATCTCTGGTGAACCAATACCTTCTGGTAATTTACTTTGGACTTGTTGTAATCTCTCTGTGATTAACTGTCTGGCTTGATAGATATCGGTATTTTCCTCAAAAACAATATCAACAACAGAAAGACCTACTGCCGAAGCGGAACGAATCGATTGTAAACCTGGAGTACCATTCAGCACACTTTCGATCGGTAGAGTGATTAAAGACTCCACTTCGTCGGGAGCGAGTCCTGGGGCTTCTGTTTGAACTTGTACCTGGGGCGGAGCAAAGTTGGGAATTACATCTAGAGGCATTTGCCTGATAACAAACACTCCCCACAGAGCAATTAAAATTGCGCCGATAACTACGAACCAGCGTCGAGCAATCGACCATTTGAGAATGGAATTAAGCACTTTAATTTAGTCTAAAATATGGGCAATTAACGAGAAGATTGATGGTCTTGATTGGATGGTTGTGGAGCATGTTCACCCTCAGACGAACCATTAATAGTATTCGCCCCATTAAGCTTAATTTCCCCTAGTTCTTCCCTGTCCCCTACTGTAGACTGTGGTTGCTTTCCCGTATGACGACCCACTGCAAAGGCAGCGGTCATTCCTCCCACTCCTAGTAAAGATAGCAACCACAATGAAGAAGAAGAGTTAGAGGAACTGGTGCTGTGAGCCTCTGTCTCTTCACCGTGTTCGTCTTCACCGTGTTCGTGTTCGTCTTCGTCTTCAACGTGATCTTCTGTCTCTTCACTGTGTTCGTGCTCTTCTTCACCGTGATCCTCTGTCTCTTCACCGTGAGTTTCTTCGTGCTCTTCTTCGACACCTTTCCCTCCAGCTTTTAGGGATTCAGCGTAGAGCATAATTCCCCCTTGAGTTACTACCCGATCACCTGCTGTCAAGCCATCTTCAACTGCTACCAAGCCACCAGAACTTTCTCCCAAGCTCACTGTTACTGACTCGTAAATCTCATCTTCACCTTCTTTGACGAACACCAGATTTTTGCCATTGGCTTCTACTACTGCTTCTTGAGGAATAGCTAAGGTTGCAGATGTGGTTTGGTTGGTTAGCACTTCCAAGTTGGCAAACATCCCAGGTTTTAATTCACCTTTAGGGTTATCCAGTTTGGCTTGGACGGGAATAACTCTTCTTTCTCCTTGTACTACCGAGCCGATAACGGTGATTTTGCCTGTAAAGGTGCGATTGGGAATGCCCGCGATTTTAACTCGCACTTGCTGACCCTGGCGTATTTTGGGTAAATCTTTTTCATAGATATTAGCTGTGGCAAACACGTTGCTGTCATCGATAATTGTCATCAGCGTGCCACCTGCATCTTGAAAGGACTGACCTATATTAGCTGGACGCTCTGCTACCTTCCCAGAAATTGGTGCTCTCACTGTTAATAATCCACGCTCGTTAGCTTGAATTCCGAGTTGTTGTAATCTGGTGCGGTACTGAGTCTCGCTGAGTTTAAGACGAGATTCTGCTGCTCGGACATCTGCCTGAGCCTTTTGCCGTTGGTTTTCTGCAGCAATGACCTCTCGTTTACTCTTGGCGTTAGTAAGTTGAGCTTTAGCTTCTGATAACTCAGTTTCCGACTCTAGGGCATTACGACGGGGAATCGCTCCTTGTTTTGCTAATTCGCTATCTCTGTCATACTTTTCTTGAGCAAATTTTAGTTGACTCTGCGCCTGAGCGATCTCGGCAGTAGCTATTTCCGAGTAGCGTTGATAGTTTTTCTGGGCTAGTTGTAAGTCGGCTTGTGCTTGTTGCAGCGCGGCTTCGGCTTCGGCTCGTTGGTTTTGAGAGTTGACTCGCAATTCAACTAAACCAGGACTAGACAAAACGGCAATTGGCTCTCCTGCATTGACGGCTTGTCCAGGTTCTACTGGTAACTCTACCACTTGGGCTTGGTCAATAGGCGTATTTACTTCTACCCGTTTGTTGGGTAAACTTTCTATTTGTCCTGGGGTTTTAATGGCTACTGCCAATCGTTGTTGCTTTACTGGTTCGACTTGAATCCCAAGGTTTTGAGCAACTTTAGGGTCAATTTTAACTGTTTTAGCGGCTTCATTACCTTCTGATTCAAAGGCTGAGTCTCCGTGACCGTGACCCTGACCTGAGAGTGCTGGTCTGGCGATCGCCAGCAACATAAAGCTCAACAATGTTATGGAAGTATAGCGTTTCAGTTGAGAGAAGTGTTTGGGAGATAAAATTTTCATTGCTGGGGCATTTCTTTAGACAGCAGATGGGCGCACTCGAACAAATTATTCAGAGCTAGCAGCGGGACTGCTTTGCCAGCCTTTTAAGCGGTCAGCCCCTTGCTATGTAACTTCATAAGCAATTAGCGTTCTTTACATTTTCCTTTGCAGACCATAAAAGCATTTTTCCATACAGCCCATGAAATTCGGATGACATTCATGGGCAAACCCATCTAAATGTTTTGAGTCCTATGAGTAGGTAGGCACAAATAAAAGAAGGTATGTAAACAAATATTGAGGGGCTAAAATCCTCTTCCCTTCTGCCCTCTGCCCTCTGCCTTCTGCCTTCTGCCTTCTGCCTTGCCTCAACGACAAATATTAATGCCGACCTACTTATATATTATGTAGAGTTTCTTCTATTAATAAATTGCTATTAGTGGGATAGATTCAAGTAGTTTGATGATTATTTGTTAAGCAATGTAAAATGTCATCCTGATTTCATCTCTTGGTGAAAAGCTTTAATTAGTAGACACAATTACTAATTGTAGAACTGCCAAGCCAATTTGTATTTCAAGCCTAATTGTTAAAGCTTTCACACACTAATTTTTAGTGTGCTTGAGGTCATTTTTTACAATTTGGAGAACACACAATGTCTAACATCAATATTCACCGTCTAAGTACCAATGCCTTAGTATTTAGTACCTTGCTGTCTGGTTCCCTGTTTGCTTCGGTTACCCCTGCCATCGAGCTTGCCAATGGACAGACTGCCTTTGAAAGTGCCCCCCGCTTAATCCGAGCCACCAGTAGCTTCAAAAGTAGGAATCTACCTACCGCCACCTACCACTTCACCTTGCAAGTACCTGAAAATGCCGGAGAACCTCTCAAAGCAGTCAAGATTGAAGGACGCAATAACTCAGAAGTCATTGAATTTGATGTCCGTAAAAGCCGCGCTTTTATTGGTGATAGTTTAGCGGGTGGTCAAGCACTATCAGTTTCCAGCGTTAGTGGAACTTCAAAAGCTGATGAAGTAACTGTTGTTTTTGATCAACCTGTTTCACCTGGTAGCACGGTAACGGTTGCCCTCAAGCTCAAGCGTAATCCCTTTAATCCAGGAGTTTACCTGTTCGGCGTTACAGCTTTTCCTGAAGGAGAGAACGGCCAAGGTCTTTATTTGGGTTCAGGTCGTATACAAATCTATCACTGATAAGCTGTCACACATCTAATATGAAATGGAAAAAAGAATGCTACCAATGAATTGTGTTGATAGGGAACGGGGAATGCTGAGGTCAAAGAAAGCGGCTAAAGTTGCTGCTAAGAGGACGGTTTTTCTGCTTTATCTAGGTCTATGAGCAGCAGGAGGTCATTTCTTTGAAGCTTGAAATCTGCTTGTAAACTTCAGCTGCCTCCCATGCCTTCACCTGGGGTGCAGTAACTTTTTTTCCGGCAGCCCAGGTCACTTTCCCAACATGACATCTGGGCGTGGGACCACGCGCCGTCGTCGCCCGCGCCGCTTCAGCCATTCGGTGGCATCGTCGATAAAGGAATACACCACCGGCACCACTACTAGAGTCAACAAAGTCGAGAGCAGCAGCCCCCCTAGAATTACGGTAGCGATGGGGGAGTAGGCATCCATGCCGATTTCTGGGAAGAATGCCAACCGCACGATCACGATGACGGTGGTGAAGGTTGTCATGGTAATGGCCTTCAGTCGCACTGGCCCTGCCATGCGGATAGCTACGTCGCGGGGAACCCCTTCTTCTCTCTTAGCTAAAATCAACTCCAGTAGCAGAATTGCCGCTGATAGAGACAGACCTGACAGAATCACAATGCCTAGAATTGACACGCTTGAAAGAGTTTGCTGAGCCAAAATCAACCCGCCGAAGACACCCACCAATTGCAGTGGCACTGACAGCATCATCACCAAGGGCTGAATGAAAGAGCCAAACTGAATCACCAAAATCAGGTAGATCAAAATTAGCGATACGATCAGTCCCTTCAGCAGGCGGTCGAACTCGATCATCATGTCGGTCATGTCACCCATTGAGTCAATGCCGTAGCCAGGAGGAAAGTTCAGCTCCATCCCAGCCCGCATGGCGATCGCCATAGATAAATCCATGGAAGCCGGGCCCCCTTTGCGGTAGTAGCCGTTGACGTACACAACCCGCTTACCGTTGACGTGTTCAATCAAGGTAGGGCCACTCTGTCGTTCCAGAGTCGCGATTGTATTCAGTGGCACCTGTTGTCCCCTAGGCGTGGTGATGTAGGTGCCTGCCAGGTTGTCCAGTGTGCCGCGATCCTCCTCTTCGTAGCGCACCAGAATCGAGTTTTGCCGCAGGTTGGGGCGATTGTAATAGCGGCGGGTAAAGCCACCGTTGAGGGCATAGCGGGCCTGCTCTGCCACCATCTGCACGTTCAAACCCAGTTCTTCGGCACGGCGGCGATCTACGGTGAGCTGATATTCCGGCTGAGTCAGGGCTGAGCTAGTTTGGGCCATCACCAGACCGGGGGTGTCTTCGGCAATACGAAGCACGCCCTCGGCTAAGCGATGGAGTACGTCGAGCTCTTCACCATAGACTGCAAGCTGAATCGGGGCAGCGGAGGTGGCCATTACGTCTACCCCCATCTCTTTCAAGGAAATGCGGCGCAGACCGGGAATGGTGCGACGGGCTTCAGCTTCGACGCTATCCATAATTTCCCAGATGTCGCGGTTTCGATCATCCTTAAGGGTCACAATCAGCGACGCAGAGTTGACACTACCCATACTGTAGCCACTGAAGTAGGTGCTGTTGCGGGTCAGTTCAAATCCCGTTTGGGCAGATACTTTGTTGATGTCAGGTTGGGCTAGCAAAATCTGCTCAAAGCGGTAGGTGTTCTCGTCGGTCTTAGTAAAGGAGGTGCCGGGTTCCATCTCTAGGAATGCCATGAACTGGCCAGAATCCCCTAGGGGCATCATTTCCTGGGGTACGAAGGGGTAGATGGCGATCGCAAATACAATGGCGGCCCCTGCGATCGCCAGCGTCACCTCCCGATTGTTCATACAGCGATTTAGTAACCAACCGTAACCCTGCTCCAGTTTCTGAAAGCCCACCCGCACCGGAGTCAAGAGCCGCTGTAGCCAGGTCTGCCGCTGTCGTCTTTCTTGGGGCGGCTTCAGTACAAACGCCGCAATCAGCGGAATCAGCGTCACCGAAACAATTAGCGAGGCAATAAAGGCAAATACCATCGGCCAAACAATGCCCACAAACATCAGTCCCGTCAGTCCTCCCGCCATAATAGTGGGCAGCAGCGCCGCAATCATCACGCAACTTGCCGCCGCACTGGCCAGAAACACCTCCCCCGTACCCTGAATTGCCGCTTGCATGGGGCGTAGCCCCTCCCGTAGTTTCCGATCAATGGAGTCGATAACGATGATTGAGTCATCCACCAGCTTCCCGATCGCCATCATCATTCCAATCAGGGTAGAGGAGTTGAGAGACATCTCAATGGGAACGAAGGGCAGGGTAGAGAGGGCCAGGGAGGTGGGGATGGAGATCATGATGATCGCCGTAGCCCGAAAGTCTTCCAGGAAGACCAAAATCACAACCCCTGCTAGCAGCACGCTAATCAGCAGCTCCTGAAAGGTGCTGTCGAGGATAATGTTGACCAGGTAGGAGTTGTCGTAGGCTTCTTCAAAGGTAAGACCAGGATTTTCTGCCTGAATCCGCTCCAGTTCTGCCCGTACCTGCTTGATCACCTTCGGGGAACTGGAATCCGGCTTCTGAATAATGTTGACCGCTAAGGCCGCCTCACCGTTGTAGCGGTAGCCACTGCGCCGCTCCTCAAAGGTATCTTTAACTGTAGCTACATCACGAACGTAGACGACCTGTCCATCCTGCTCTAGCACGGGGTAGTCCATCACATCCGCCGCACTCAGCGCCCGCTTATCGGCCCGCACCAGGATTTCCGAGTCACCCTGAGTCAGCACCCCTGCCCCCTGGCTAACGTTATTGGCATCAATAGCGTCCCGCACCTGCAAAATCGACAGCCCGTAAGCCGCTAGCTTCTGTCGATCCACCACCACCTGGAGCTGTCTTCGGTAGCCGCCGAAGATGGACACGGCTTGGACGTTTGGCACCTGGGTCAGTCGATCAACCAGGGCGTTGTCGGCAAATTCCCTCAGCTGCACCGGGTCCCACCCGTCTCCTCGTAGCGCTAGCGTTAACACCGGACGGTTCAGCGGGTCGATGGGCAGCACCCAGTAGGAGCGGGAGTTGAAGCCATCTAGCTCAATGTCCCCCTCTGCTGCGGTCATTACGCTCTGCACCGACTGCACTGCTTTATTGATGTCGTCTCCCCAGGCAAATTGAATGGTCACCAGGGACATGTCCTGCTGGGAGCTAGAGCGAATGAACCGCACCCCGTCTAGAACTGTCAGCCTCTGCTCGATGGGCTTGCTGATATAGGTTTCTACTTCTGTGGGGGAGGAACCCGGTGCCATCGTAACAATCGATACGAGCGGACTTTCCACGTAGGGCATCATCCGCACAGGCAGCAACACTAGGGTCAACACTGACAACACTAGCACTGCAATATACAGAGCTGCAACAATAGCAGGATGCTTAATAGACCAGCGGGTGAGAAAGCTTTTCATCATGAATGTCAATGTCCCCTTCTGAGAAGGACAGGAGTGGATTGTTGACTGTGGACGTAGAGACACAGCCGTGCTGTACCCCTACAAAATTACCTGTGATTCAGGACTTGCCCCGGAGATATGAAACAACTTTGAAGAAAATCAGGATTGTCTATTTCACCTCAATGTTAAAAGTCTCTTGCCCTGGCATCATCGGATCGGCAGATTTTACCTCCATCATCCACGTCCCCTCCATACCTAAGTTAGTCATGACCTTGTAACGTCCGGGCTGCGTACCTGGTTCTACTTTCGTCATGGTGGTCATCGGCTCCATACCGTCCATTGCCATGGAAAGATTCACTTGTAAATTCTCTACGGCTACAGGCTCATTAGTGGTAGGGTCGATAACCTCTACTACGAGTTCCGCATCGCCCATCGGGACGGAGCCATCTTCAGGAGAAACTAGGGCGATGGCGACTTCACTTTGGGCAGAGGATTCCGTCGTCTCTGCTGTTGGGGCGGTAGCCGCATCCGTTGCCGGTTCGCTCTCAGCTTGATTACCACCGTTGCACGCTGTCGTCAAAAAGCTGATCGTAATCACAAGCAACAAAAGTTTTTTCATGAGATCCTCAATGAGTCAATTAGAAATGAACAACAGTGGAAGAGAGGGAATTGCCGTCGCATTTCAGCCCTCGTGAGGAGGTATTTCGTTAGGCGATGAAGCCTCCAACAACACCTCATAATGCTACTCAACCGGCACAGTGATGAGAGTTTGACCAGCATGGTCTGGGTCTTTGACCTCGACTTTAATTTGCCAGTCTCCCGCCATACCGAAGTGAGTCTCGACCTGGAAGCGCCCTGGTTGGTCAGTAGGTTCTAGCTCCACCATTGTGGTCATGGGAGCCATATTGGGCATGGACATGGTGATGTCTACCGCTACATCCTTAACTGGCAAGGGTTCCTGAGTATCAGGGTCGCGCACTTCTAGGATGAGTTCAGCACCTCCCGACTTAAATCCGTTGGTTGGATCGGGGCTAATAATCGCAACATCAACATTGCCTTGGCTACTGTCGCCCAGTACAGGCACCGGGTTGCCCGTGTCATCCACCACCGCCACCTGAGCATTAGGTACTAGACGGCTATGACCAGAGATGATCACTTGGTCGTCGGGATTGAGACCACTGGTTATTTCGATGCGATCGCCATTTACCATTCCGGTTTCAACCTCGCGCCGCTGCGCTGTGTTGCCCTCTACAACCCAAACCTTGGGTTTCCCCTTCAACTCCACCACCGCCTTTTGGGGGACAGATAGGGTATTTGCCTTGCGTCCTGTGAGAATGGTCATCTCCAAAAATTGCCCAGATAATAAACGCTCTTGAGGGTTATCGATCAAGGCTTCAACCATCACCGTGCGGGTACCACTGTTGGTTTGGGGGAAAATGCTGGTAATCTGACCTGTCAGTGGCGTGTCCGTTGCGCCAGACACTCGTGCTTGAATCGGCGTACCAATGTGAACAGACCCTGCATCCTGCTGTGCTACATTTGCCTGTAACCGCACCCGCGAATAATCCCCAATTTTCAGCACTCCCATACCGGGCTGCACCACAACGCCAGGGTCTACCATACGATTTTGCACAATGCCGCTAATAGGGGATTGCAACTTTGTGTAACTCTGCATCACAGCAGCTGTACTAACCTTAGCTCTCGCCTGACCTACCTTGGCGCGATTTTGATCAACTTGAGCCATCAGCCTTGTCCGTGTCGCTTGCGCTCCCTCAATAGCGGCCTGTTTGGCGGTCACTTCAGAGGCTATAACATCATATTCATCTTGGGAAATTGCTCCTTCTGCTGCTAGCGTCGCAAAGCGATCCTTTCGTAGCTGCAAATAATCCAGTTCTGCTTGCAAGCGTGCAATTTCTTGGGTCTGCTCTTCAATCTCAACTTGGCTAGCCCGTAACGAGGTTTCCATCCCATCGGCTTCAGCTCGTGCTTCCGCCAACTCCGTAGAGCGTTCTGTTGCATTAAGCTGAGCTAACACTTGTCCAGCTTTGACTCGGTCTCCTGGATAAACAGAATAATTCGTTAATTGTCCTGTTACCCGTGGATAGACCACCACTTCCTGATAGGGCATGATCGAGCCTGTGTAGGACACACCTGCCTCAAATTCTCCCGGCTGCACTACCTCTACCGTCACTGGAATAGGGTTAAACGCGCCATCCACCTGCATCATGTCATCGTGAGACATCCCCGACATATCATGGCCTTCCATCCCAGCCATAGAATTGGTCGGCTTGATTTGATGCGTTATCAGTAAAATACCGCCGCTGAGCGCTGCGAAGACTCCTAGACCCAATAGAACCCGTCCGTACTTACTGCGGCTAGACTGCTGTAGCGCTTCTGCGTCTTGTTCGGAAGGGAGTGATCTTAAACCCTCCGGATTTTCAGATGAAGCGTCTAGAGCGTCGGGACTGGAGCCATTAATATCCGAATGGGGTACAGGTGGTTCCAGAGACATAAGAAATTAAGACTGGATAAGACTACTGAAGAATAGTATCTACTTAAAGTATGAAATCAGAATGAAATCCCGACAGGGCGCAAATTTATGAATGGGAGCAGAAAGTAGTTTCATTGCAATCAGCTTTCCCCGGTTGCCATCTTAAGGACGGGTATCCGGAGGCTGATTAGCTTCAACATCTCGAGGTGCGAAAAAAACGCCAATTTGGTTTACTACAAATCTTTTGGTTGTTACAGTAGCGGTTTAGAACAACAGCCGCAGACCACCGACTAGCGCGAAGTTATCGACTTCTTCCCCTTCTTCTCGTGCAAAGTCGGCAGTATCGCCAAACTTGCGCGTCCAAGAAATTCCCACATAGGGTGCAAATCGACGACTTATTTCGTAACGCAGCCGCAGACTTAACTCAATATCATTCAGACCCGAACCGACACCGAAATCCTCGACTTGTTGTGCGGCAATATTTACCTCAAAGTCAGGTTGTAATATCAGCCTTTGGGTGAGCAGTAATTGATATTCAGCAGAGAGTCGCGCCGAAACATCGCCGTCTTCACTGACAAAGAGCGAAGCATCAACCTCGAACAAGTACGGTGCTAACCCTTGAACTCCAATGACCGCAAAGGCACGCCCGCGATCGTCTCCTGCACCGTAGAGCATATCATACCGCAGACCTGCCTGCAAATCCCAAAATGGTGCAATGAGCTGACCGTAAAGAAGCTGTACTTCAGCTTCCCCGCCCTCGTCTTCTACGAGACCGACATCACCTTCGGTTTTCAGCCAAAGCCGTCTGTAGTCGCCACCAACCCAACCTAACGCTTCCCAATTGAAGGAATCTGACCCCTCGTTGTTGCGGTATTCTAACTGCTCGACTAGTAGTAACCAATAGGTTTGAGTATCATTTATGGGTGAGGGCCAGTCTTCTTTATCTGTGTCGTTAGCGATTTCGAGAGTGGGTTGAAGTGTTTCAACTCGATTATCCTCTACTGGTAACAGCAATTCTGCTTTATTGAGGTCATGAGAAATTTCCAGAGTGGGGTAAATTGGTTCAACTGGATCGTCCTCTACTGGTAAAAGCAATTCTGCTTTATTGAGGTCATGTGCAGTTTCAAGAGTAGGTCGAAGTGTTTTAACTTGCTCCTGCTCTATCGATAGCAACCCTTCTTTTTTATGATCATCATTAGCCGTTTCGAGAGTAGGCTGAATTGCTTCAACTCGATTGCTCTCTACCAGTGATGGTCGTTCTTCTTGGGCCCCTAACTCAGGCGCATAACCTATCAAGCCAACAAGAGCGACTAATCCCGCGATAGTATACCAGGAATTTCTTCCGAATTTCATTAGCTGACCTCCGCAGGGCGATCGATGACAGCTACAGTGCGGAACATACCGACTTCCATGTGATAAAGCAGATGGCAGTGAAACGCCCAATTACCGGGTGCATCTACCGTAACCTCTACGGAACACATTTCGGCGGGTTTGACATTGAGAACGTGTTTGCGGGGTTTATATGCACCCGCACCATTATCCAGTTCCATCCACATGCCATGCAGATGAATGGGATGCTCCATCATGGTGTCATTGACAAAGGTAAGGCGTAGCCGTTCACCGTTGTAGAACGTGATTTCTGGGGACTCGGAATACTTCTTACCATCAAACGACCACATATATCTTTCCATATTCCCGGTGAGGTGGAGTTCGAGTTCTCGTTCGGGTTCCCGTTGGTCATAACCGGGCTTCAGGCTGCGTAGATCGGTGTAGACCAACACTCGGTGGGTATCTGTACTCTCCAAACCGATACCCGGTTCATGCAACCGACTTCTTACCATCATTGGCATCCCTGCGTTGCCCAGACGATCATGGTTTGGGCCATGCATCACGCCTTCCATACCTGGCATATCGTGTTGCATACCGTTGCTGTCTGAACTCATACCCGGCATGTCGTGTTGCATACCGTTGCTGTCTGAACTCATACCCGGCATGTCGTGCTGAGAATCTCCACCCTCACTGCCAGACATATCGTGATCCATACCCATGTCCACCATAGTACGCACGGGACGGGTTCGCCGTTCAGGGATGATAGCGGTTATTCCCTGGCGCGGTGCAAGGGTTCCACGGGCATAACCGCTTCGATCCATCGTCTCAGCAAAAATCGTGTAGGCTGTATCCTCTTGCGGTTCTATGATGACATCGTAGGTCTCGGCGACAGCGATACGGAATTCGTCTACTGTCACGGGTTGCACGTTCTGGCCATCCGCCTGAACTACGGTCATCTTGAGTCCGGGTATACGAACATCAAAGAAGGTCATTGCCGAAGCATTAATGAACCGCAGCCGCACTTTTTCCCCCGGTTGGAAGAGTCCAGTCCAATTTGATTCCGGTGCCATCCCATTGATCAGATAGGTGTAAGTCGCACCTGTGACATCGGCAATGTCCGTGGGGTCCATTCGCATTCGCTTCCAAGGCAAATCCTGAGAAAAGCTTGCTACTGTTCGCCTCTGATAGTTGTAGTAAGCGCTCATTTTTTTTAGGTTGGCGAGAACGCGATGGGGATTCTCGAAAGTCCAGTCGGAGAGCATCACCACGTAGTCTCGCTCATACTCAAAGGGTTCTGGCTCAACTGGATCAATAATCAACGGTCCAAAATGACCCAGTTGTTCTTGCAGTCCGCTGTGGCTGTGATACCAATAAGTGCCACTCTGCTTGACTGGGAAGCGATAGGTGAAGGTCTGTCCAGGTTTGATGCCAGCGAAACTAAGACCGGGAACGCCATCCATCTCGGCCGGGAGAAGGATTCCATGCCAGTGAATGGAGGTATCTTCCTTGAGATGGTTAGTGACCTGAATTGTGGCTGTTTGTCCCTCACGCAGCCGCACCAGGGGTCCAGGTATTGAGCCGTTCACTGTCAGAGTCGTGGCATCTCGTCCTGCGATCGCTAGTTTTGTTTCATGAACGCCCAGATTAATAAGATCGGGATACTCACGTCCATTTCCCGCCTGACTTATATCGTCTAGGGGTCGGGCATAGGCGGGAACTAGGCTATCAAAACCTACCGCCATGCCCATCCCGGCTGTGAAGCGCAAGAAATTACGTCGGGTCAGTACATTAATTTTACGACTCATTAGTGAATCTCTTCCTACTCAAAATGAAGTTACCTATGAAACTTGTTCTAATTGAGAAAGTTCTTTTAGCGGTTTATTGAGAGCCGCGATCAATCTTCATCTGTCCTTTCCCTCGCTCATTTTTTAGAGCGTCTCGGAGAAGATCGACCTGTTTGAAACCACATCATCAATCCCGTAACGACTAAAAACAAAAGACCTAGAGCGTTAAAAAATACATATACAATCTCTAGATTGATACTGCCAAATTTTCCGCGATGCAGGGCTAATAACCAAAGAAAATCTGTTTCTTTTCCATTGAGGGCAGCAATGTGAAAGAGTAAGCCTGTAGTCAGCGTCAGCAGCAGAGGAAAAAGCATAATCGGCGCGAGAGCGCGATGCAGTTGGCGCGTGTAGCGCTTAATTAAAACAGACATGGTAGTCGCTCACCTCCCCTGTTTCAGGAAAAATAGCCCCAAGGGAGTACCAATTAACAGGACAAAGATTGACTCCCCCAGTCCTGTTGGCATGAGAGTTTGCTCTTGGGAAGTCATGGAGTGTTCATCAGAAACAGTAGCCTCGATTTGTTCGGTCGATGTTTTAGATTTAACAGGTGCTTTAATCCTTTGGCTTTGCTGCTCTGGTTCGGCAGTTTGGGAGGTAAAAGACGGTGTTTCTTGGGGCTGACGGTGAGGTTTTGAGCTATGTGCCAGTAAGGGACGAGCGGCAAATGTTAACAACAGCAAACTAATTACCATTCCGTTGATGACCGTTTGAGAGGATTTTGCCAGTTTCATTTTAAAATTGTTGTCTCTACAACTCTACTCACGGTAGATGACTGGATTACTCTTTGCCATTATTTCAAAACAAGATGAAATGGGGATGAAATCTGTCACTTTTGAGAATTAAACAGGCTGAGCTGAAGGGGTGACTAGCCCGGAAGAAGCTTAAGCTATATTTACGGGGTTTGAGTAGCAACTGATACTGTTGACGAACTTGGCCTAAATAGAAGGTTCATGCAACCAGGGTTATCTAGTAATGGGGTTAATTTGTCAACTCATTTCAGCCCCTTTTTTGATTAGTATTGCTAATGAAAACTTTACCTAGTTCGTCTCATTTTAGGTAATGTTTTTGCAAATTTATACGTAATTACAATGCTTTGATATTCTTATTTTAAGACATATCAGCTTCCATTTTAGGCAATGTTTTTTGCCACAGGTACTGAAAAAGAAAACATTTAGGTAACTTATATTTTGGCGATTACAAAAAAAACTGAATTCAATTCCTGTACTCCTTGCCTGGTAAGAATTTCAGGAGCAGGTTGCACCATATGACACGAACCTTCTATTTAGGCCGTGTCACAGTTTTCAGCTTATGTGCAAACCGACAGTATTCAAATAGTCTTGAAGAGGGCCCTCAATTTTTATAGTGATAATATAACTTATCACTATGATATTTCACAGGATATTTGACAACTTGTGCGCTACTTGACCAAACTATTTTGCTACTTATGCAGGAGTTCTAATCACTCACCCATCTCCATCCCCCCACTCTGCCTTTGCTTCTCCCTCTGCCTCTGCCTCTGAACCTCCTGCAAATCATGCTGCATCGCCGCTCTCGCCCTACCAGATAACGGCTCCCCCTTATTAAACTCCCTCGCCACCTCAGTAATCCGATTAAGATAATTCTCAGACTTGCCCATCTCCCTTGCAGCTCGATGCCAATCCCACAGGGAGCGCATAGTCTCTTTATCCCTATTAAACTGTCTCGCCAGCTCCGGCTTTCCCTCCATCAGCAGTCTTTCATTCCAGTCTTTTCCATAGGCTGGACTCACGCGAGAAACCCCCGGCAGTTCCTGAGCCAATCTCCAAGCCATTTCCTCACCTGCCTGGTCAACATCGAACGCCGCCACCACCTGACCCCCACCCTCAAGCACTCTTTGCAGTGCCTCCGTGGGTACAGCACCAGAGCCATCTGTGGAGAGGTAGATACTTATCCCTGCCGCAGTCTGGCGATTTTTATCTATGGTTGCCAGGGAGAGGGCATCAATCGGTGATTCAGTTAAGAAAACTCTCTTCACCTCTCCCTTACCTGCACCAATCCAGAACCAACCCTGCTCACGGGAAGAACCAGGAGCAAGACCAAAGAAAGAATTATTCTCTCCCCAAGTACCGCGCAAACTAGCACCTGTCGGTTCTTTCCTCTCCCATTCTGCACCGTCACCGTTACTGGCATAGCGGACAAAAACAGCATTTTGTTTGTCATCGGCATAGACCAAACCCCGTTCATGGATATGGTCTACCAAAACAGCAGGTAAACCACGGCTTTCAACCAGATACTGCCGAACCGCTGTCCATTTCTCCTGATGGGGAGTAGGCATCTCCAAAGGTCGAGGTTCAGCTGGCTCAATCTGGGATTGCTGCTTGGAAAAGGAAATATGAGGGGAAAGCGACTGCCCAGAGAGCCATTCCAGAGCTCGTGGGAAATCCACCTTCCGGACGTGCATTACCAGGTCAATTGCTCCACCACCACCTCGGTCAGTTCGCCAATCCATGAACTTACTACCATTGATGCTGATGGTATGCTCCCCATCCTTCCACTTATGCTTATCATGGCGGTCTTGTACCAACCCCAGGTCAGCTGCAACAGTTTCCAGGTCAGCATCCCGCACCTGGTCAGCAACTTCCCCAAGGCTAAAATGTGACGGTGAGGGTTGGCTAACAGCAGAGGTAGACTCAGGGGTTGTACTGGGTGAAGTTGGTGGCTCAGAAACCCGCCTTGGCAAGGGCAGCTCATCACCTGCTACGTCCATTTGGTAGTCTGCCTGAACCCCAGTATGGGCAGCAAACTGTTTGACATCGAAAAGTGTTGGAGTTTCAACAGGGAAGGCAGTGGGGAGTCGGGAGTCGGGAGTCGGGAGTCGTGAATGGGAAATACCACTTTCAGGCTTAGCGGTGAAACTTGTTTCATTAGGACTGTCTTCTTCAATCTCAGTTGTTTCTGAGTTTGGACTGGTTTGAGTAACTTCCTGAACTGAAGATGAATCTATTTCCTGAGTGTTTACCTGAGTACTCAAAAGCTGTTGGGCAGCTTCAGCAAACCCTTGCTCTATAATGTTACGGGAGAAAATCTGAGCAAAATGTCGGTCTAATACCCGATACTCACCGCCGATAGATGAGACAGCAGTTTCTCGAAGAGAGAGACGACCTGATTCAGAAAGGTTAAAGACCATCTCCGAATCAATGTAGGTGTCCCCGTTCTCCGTCAGGTAATGAGTAAAATACAGCTGGTTGTCATGCCTTTCCACCACCAGAGGAATGTACGGCTTATTCTCAATCCGCAAATGAAAGTCTGGATTGGCCATCACCAGTTCAAACAGTCCAGCTTGGTTAAGAAACTTAGCGATGTTCTTCTCAGCCCCTCCACGTTGCTTTTGAGAGGGGAGTCGGGAGTCGGGAATCGGGAGTCGGGAAGGGGAAATACCACTTTCAGGCTTGGCGGTGAAACTTGTTTCATTGAGACTGCCTTCTTCAATCTCAGTTGTTTCTGGGTTGGAACTGGCCTGAGTAACTTCCTGAACTTCTGAGCCTTTAAATTCTTCCTCCCTTTTCCCTCCTTCTTCCGACTGCCTTTCATCTTCTACCTTTCTTTGACCAGAAGTAACTATCGGAGGCAGTTCTGGCGAGGTTCCTTTAGTTTCCTCCGTAGTCTCTAGTTGCTCCCGAAGCAATTGAAGGTTAGAATTAGCTTCTAATTCTAACCCCCGACTCCCGACTCCCGACTCCCGACTCCCCACGTCAACCGTCTCCAAACTGGGAAGATTAACACCAAGGTAATCCCTCGCCTGGTCTTGGAAATCAAACGCTGCCAGGGTATACCCCTTCTCCTTCATGACCAGATTCAGTACAGTTTCAATTTGGTCTGCTGGGACAACTACTTCCATGCGGTCAGAAACTGAGTAAAAGTCAGACCCTGCTGCGGCAATAATCTCTTCATCCAAGAAATACTTACCGCCAGCCTGAGAAGACTTGGGAGTTTGCAGAACAAAACCTCTCGCTTCCCCCCGTTCCAGTCGGGCAGCAGCTTGAGTCTTAATGGTTAGATTTTCATCAAGGGTCTTAACAGAACCCTGGTTTTGAGTAATATCAGTAATAAAAGCCCTAACCTGATAAGGCTCAGCAAAGGGTACAGGTTCACTTCTGAGACTTTCCTGAATATCAAAACCAGGGGGCATAACCAGCCCCTGGCGGATACCTCCCTGGTTATCGGTATAGTTAACCAGTTTCCCTTTGGGATACTTTTCGTAAGCTTTGAGAATGTTACCTGTGAAAATCTGCCTTTCTGTCCGATTTTGCTGTTGCTGGCGCAGGTCAAATGCTTCATAGACTGACTCGCCATGCCAATTAACTTGCTGAGGTGTAATCTCTAGGGAGTTATCTTTACCTGAATTGAACTTAGAGAGGGGAATGGTAATTTGCCGTGCTTGATTATCGGTGAGAATTTGTACTCGCCAGTTGGTGGGTGCTGAGGGACTGCCATTCTGGTTTTTTTGCCAAACACGGGCAACAATGCCATAGGTAATGTTTCCTTGCTCTGGAGAAACCACCCGGATACTAGTACCAGGGGGATACTGCTCTAGCACTCCCATGACGTGACTTAATTGTCGGTCTAAACGGTCATTGAGTCTGTCCCGTGCTTGGTCATTTCTTTTATTTAGTAGAGCCTGATGTCGATATTTCTCAGTTGCCTGCCTTAGTTGAACTGCCGTCTCCTGTGCCTGGGCAGTGGCCAGATTAGCTACAGCCTCAAAATCATGCTCTGCAACAGATTCAGCAGTAGACAGACCCAAGTTTTCACGGACTTGATTAACTACTTGGAGTTGGGTTAGAGGCTTAGAGAGAACTTTAGCATCCACTATTTCCAGGTACACAGAGCCATTGAATTCGCTCTCTTGAGAGGGGAGTCGGGAGTCGGGAGTCGGGAGTCGGGAATGGGAAATACCACTTTCAGGCTTGGTGGTGAAACTTGTTTCATTAGGACTGCCTTCTTCCGACTGCCTTCCATCTTCTGCCTTTCTTTGACCGGGTATCACCTCCATCCTGGCCACTGTCCGGGCATCCAAGTCCAGCTGGTCAGCTTGCAGGACATTTTCACCCATTGCTTCTTTCTGAGCGATGAGAGCTAGGGTTTCCGACTCAATAATGGAATAGAGTTGCTCTTGTTCTTCAATTGGTAGCAGAGGGATACGTCCTGTAACCCGACTAATCAGGGCAATGTCGGAGTCATTGTTACTGCTCATCTGAGAAGGGAAAGAAAGCTTGGCATCTAGTTCCGGGTCATCTTCCAAAATTTCTGTAATTACCTCTTCTCCGTAGACATTCATAAAGTCCACGACGTTAGATACAGAGAGGTCAGACTCACGGGAGGCTGTAGTATTGGCGTTGAGAGAAGCCATTTTCTTTGCCAGCAGCGCCCCCAACCGCTTCTCGGCTGGAAGGTCACTCATTAAAAGAGTGAAGCGAGGCGGAACAACCTGGCCAAAGCGATTAGCTCGACCCAACATTTGCATTACTTCATTGATGTCTCGTTCGGCTTGGGCGACAATCATGTGGCGTGGTCGCTGGTCGGCAAATTTCTCTGAAGCGTGAAGGCTAATGCCCGTTGAGCCTGATTTATTGAGAATGACAACGTCCAGCTCACCGCTGTTGAATTTGTTGACAATCTTAATCTTTCCTTGGGGGCTGGTTTCACGGGATGAGCGACGACTATAGCTAGTTTTACCGCTAGCGGTGTATTCAATGATGTTGTGTCGTCCAGTAATTTCATCAACCCGATACCCTTCTTGGCTTAAACGCCACCGGATATAATCAATGGAACTGAGAGGGATTGAGGAGAGGTAAGTACTATCAATTAAATCCAGTGCTTCTTCATAGGCAGCTATCCCTTCTGCTCCTAATTCTTCATCAGTTAGCCTATGTTTACTCTCTTTCCCTTCGTAGTCTTTAATAATTACATCACGGGAACGCTCCAGATAGCGGTGCAGCACATCGCCAAAGGTGATGTCAATCGGGTCGCCAGGATTTAGCTCTCTATCTTCGACATACTGCTTAATAAAAGCATCCATAGTTGAGGCAACCGCAATTAGAGGCTTTTCACCTTGTTGAAGAGAGGTAATCGCCTCCTGCACTGTTATCTCAGCTTTTTGGCAGAGCAGTCCCTGGTCAATAGCATTGTGCATTAAGGAGGTAAAGTTAATCGACTGTACCCCAGCCTCACCAATGGCATTGTCCTCACTGAGTAACTTAGCTTCCCTCTTGAGCTGTTTGTCTAAATCCTTGCGAACCTCCTGCTTGGCACGGTCAAACGCATCAATCGACCGCATAATCGCCGAAATACCATCAGCCACTTCCCGGTCTACGGGAACCACCTTGGCATCAAAGGAAATGTCTGCCATTGACCGCTCTCGCCGCAGCATTTGCCCAGAGTCAACAAACTTAGTGGCCACCATCTGCTGTAGAGGGACACCACCTGACTTGAGCAGTGCTTCTAGGATTGCCAGACTAGATACGGCTTGACGAGCATCACTGCGACGGGCATATAAATCCATTACTGCTGGGTCTTTGGTGGCTGTGGCACTCATAAATACTGTCCCAGCACTTTTGTCTACCAGTTCTCGAACAAAATCAGCTCGGTCTGGTGGTCCGTTGGTTTGCCACTGCCCTTCTTTATTGGTGCTACCCCCCGCTTGATGAGATTCGTCTAGAATAAATACGGCTCTAGAGGCGATTGTCCGAAAAAACTCTCGTCGGAAGGGTTCTTTATTACCAACAGTCTGAAGTTGGGTGTAGGTGGTAAAGATGGCTCCGTACTGGTC
>JBAUJE010000170.1:0-26538 GCA_049683475.1 Coleofasciculaceae cyanobacterium
CAACTGTAGAGGGTAAACCTGTCTTGACTTCTGGAAAGTTTGCTAATTCTGAAGGAGCGAGAGTTAGGACTTCTGGGAAGTCTACCTCAATTTCTGCCATTGTTAATAATGGAGGCTCCCCGGAACGGTTGGCGCTGGTGGTTGCTAAAGGTCCAGTCTGAGACAAAATAGCGATCGCCATCTCAGAGTTGGGTACTCGTATGCCAATAGTTGAACTGTCAGTTGGGTTCATCACGACTGGAACCTTGTCTGAGGCCGGTAAAACTAATGTCAATGCTCCTGGCCAGTACTGGAGAGCAACTTGTTGCCAAATTTGCCGCTCAGCAGGGGTACCACTGACAAAAGACCAAAGGGACTGAGAAGATGCCCCCATTAAAATCAAGGGTTTTGTCTGAGAACGTTGCTTGGCAAGAAATACTAACTCTGAATTTTGCGGTTGCACGGCTAAAGCTGGCACTGTATCTGTAGGAAAACTTACCAACTTACCAGCAATAGCTCCAGCCACTAGGGTGGATAGAGAAACTTGGGTCATCTCAATTCTCGACTTTCGATTCTTGATTTTCCCCTTCTGAGGAGCGATAAGCTAGAGCAAAGCGGTCAATGCCTGCTAAATCAGCGAAAATTTGAATTTGGCAATAACTGCCTTGACGATGCAGTAATTGAGCGACTGTATCAGCTTGTCCCGCCATCATTTCCATCAGCAAGATGCCGCCGGGGCGTAAATACTGGGGAGATATTTCAACTAGTTGGCGGATGTAGTCTAAACCATCAATGCCACCGTCAAGGGCAAGATGAGGTTCGTGGTTAACAACTTCCGCTTGCAGTCCTTGTAGCAAAGAGCTAGGTATGTAGGGAGGGTTTGAGACTACACCACTCAATCGACCCTTGAGGGCTGCTAGGGGTGAGAACCAGGAACCTTGGTAGAATTCAATTTTTTCAGCAAAACCTAGCTGTTGGGCGTTCAGTTGAGCAATCTCTAGAGCTGAGGCACTGCAATCAACGGCGTGGATTTTGGCAGTGGGGAAAGCCTCTGCAAGTCCTAGGGCGATCGCACCACTGCCTGTACCTAAATCTGCCCAGTCCTCTGAGGTTAGTTGAGTTCTTCGGCTATTCTGGGCTGCTGTGAGTGCTAAGTCAATTATGTACTCAGTTTCTGGGCGAGGGATCAAGACTGCCCGAGAAACAGTCAGGGAAAAATGACGCCAAGGAGTAACTCCTGCTAAATACTGAATTGGTAATCGCTCGTTTAGACGCTTTTGCCACAGTTGGGACAGTACTGGCAAAGGATATCGCAATTCTATTTGGGGTTGGGTTTTAAAGGACTCCAGACGTAGTGTCAGCGGTTCGAGACTTGTTACCTCTTGTAGAAGCCAGTCTACTTCAGCAGTCGGTACTCCAGCAGCAGCAGCTGACTGATGAGCCTCTAAACGCCACTGCCAGAGTTCTTGCCCTGATTCCACTATTGTGTGCGGTGTTTTCATCCTTTAGTGAGGAATTTAGGGGCTTTAGCGAGTTGAGGGTGACAGAGAGTTGAAAAATTCTACAGATTCCCCAGTGGGAATAAATCTTACTTTGTTAACCCAGGGATCTTCTGCTCCTAGCATGGCACGAATCACTTCGTCTATTTCCACTACCTGGATACTGGCTTCTGGAAACTGTGTTTTAACCTGATTTAATAAAGATTCTGCTTCTTTTTTGCCCAAGTGGACTGGAATAATCTCCTCTGAGTTATCTCCTTCACCTATTTGTATACGTAAATAAGGTTTATCTGGACCTGGGCTTACCAAGAACAAGGGAACTCCAGTAAAGTCCTCTGTTGATTGACCACTTTGGCTGCGTAATTGCATCGCAGCTTGGTAATCTTGGTCTACGGGATCGAAGATAAATCCGAGACGATTTGGATCGTTGGTATTGTCTAGTATTTCTTGATAAATTGACGCTAAAGGTAATGGTTTAACCTCTAGAGTTTGTGCTACGGTTACGATCTGACTCAGTTTTGGGTCATTACCATTCAAATTGCGCAACTTTGTGATGAATGCTTGAGCTTCCTGCCCGCTCATATAAACTGGAGTAACGACTATATCTTGATTGTTGTTGCGAACAGTATCAGCGAGAGGTTTACCCTCTGCGTTCATAATCATAAACACCGGAACTCTCAGGAGTTTTTCTATCACTAGTCCGATTCGTTCTTTACTTGGTCCTCCCCCCTGTTGTGCTTGTTTTTGTGTTTGTTGTGCTGGTAAGGCTAGTGCTGGGAGGTTTTCTATCAAAAAGGAACCCAAGAGGGCACTCCCCACTAGATACAGTACTGCGCTTTTGCAAATCAATGATTTCATCAAAATACCTCTAAGTTGAATCTTTGATAACCTGTCACCACTAGAATACTCTTTTGCCCCAAATATGACATGTTTTACTTGTCAACGAGCAAGGGAAAATCTAGGGTTAAGTGAACTTGCCAAAACTAACCCTTCTGGAGGATGACTCTATGGGTTTTACTATTTAATTTCCCGCTTAATTACTGAAAAATTCAGTAATTAACTCTATTACCCTCTCTTGATAACTAAATCCTTCTGACTACAGACAATCTCAAATGGTTCCAAAGTCAAGATTTTAAAAGGCAACAGGTAATAGAAAAATGTCCTAACAATTGTGGCGACTGCCGTAAATCACTGATAGATAGGCGCAAGCTAAACTTTTCAACTTGCGCTAATCGGGATGACAGGATTTGAACCTGCGACATCCTGCTCCCAAAGCAGGCGCGCTACCAAGCTGCGCTACATCCCGTTTCCTACCTTGCTAGTTTAACATCTTTGTCCGATCTGTCTAGATGGCAAGTTATTTTATTACTGATAAATTGCCTTTCTTAATGGGAAATTGTTTATCTCCCCCCGCAATCTCTCATCCCTCTGACTCTCGACTCCTAGTTCGAGATTAGTCCGGATACCAAAACATACCTTTAATTCCTTCTGGATCGGACATAAATCCCATTCTTCGATAAAAATTAACCACATGAGGGTCAGCAAAGAGGGTTATGTTGCTTATATCCTCGCTCCTGAGTTTTTTTATCGTGTATCTCATCAAAGCCTTTCCTAGCCCTTTGCTTTGAAAGTCAGGGTGAACCACCACATCCCAAATTGTGGCATTGAAGGCATGGTCAGATGTGGCACGGGCAAAACCAATAAGGCGTTTACTGGCACCTCTTTGTTGCCACATAGAAGTGACCAGAAAGCTATGCTCAATGGCTTTTTTTACCTTGCGCATGGGACGTCGAGACCAACCAACGGCATCACAAAGTTCTTCTAATTCATAGAGGTCAATTTCCCGATCTGTACTAAAGATTATGCGTGAGTTTCCGGTGCGAGGGATCGTACCTTCCATGACATCACTTTCAAACGGCCTCTCGGGAGAGGCTGTGTCAGAACTGCTAAAAAAGCTTTTCCAAAAACCCATGCGGATGTGGCTGCGGCATTTTCTAAGCTAGGTATTCTAAGGTAGGGCAGACTCCCCCTAGCAAGAGGTGAGACTGGCTGACTGATGAAAACAGTCTATCTGAACCATCACTACTCTATCGCATTAGGAATGGCGATAGTAAGGTCGATGCAGTGTAGACGAGTATTCATCTTCCGCGATTATAACGGGAGCTTCCTCGCCTGATTAGGTAAGATTATCCCCAGTACCACTAGGAGTCAAAGAGCTACCCTTAAAATTCGATTAGGCACACGTTACTCATACACAGACCTCTAGATTCAAATCGCTAGGTTCAGCAGAGCTTTTCCAAATTAGCGTAAACTTAGGTTTTCTGGTAATTGTTTTCGGGAGCCAATCTAGTCCTAACTTCGTGAAATAGATGATAACACAACTAAACTGCTGTATCTTTCAATTTCAGGACAATAGAAATAATCAGGCAATAGCTTCAGCTTCCTCAGATGGAGAGAGGCTATTGAACACGCTCTTGTCAGAAAGCACTTTGATACAGCAGACTGTCCTGTTATAGCTTACCTAGCTATGGTTCACCGAAAAGCTTTTAATAAAAGCGAGCGTGTCTTGCCCCCTCTGATGTATGGCTACGCTATGACTGCGGGTGTCAAATCATCTACACAAGATATACTGAAACGCTTTAATAAGGCGTTTCCTCAGTTTTATGAGCAGTTTGTCAGTAGTGAGATTCAACTGCAAAACCTCAAACTCGCCTATCGGCTTTACAGAAGCAAGCGTGTCGTAATTGACATAAGAAAGGAAGGCTCGAAAAGTTCCCTGCATTTTGTCTCTCGTAACCAGTCTTTCCTTCTGAGTGATATTTTTGGAGTTCTAACTGCCTATGGACTGACAATTCACAGCCTCAGCCTCTACGGTCAAATCAGCGAACCGATGCTGGTATTCATTAAGCTGACTGTATCTCGTGGAAACCAAACCTTGACTAAGCAAACAGCTCAAAACGTCTGTCGTGCCTTGCGGGAAGCTTTGGCTGGGCGCTTTGAGGTAGAAGAAATGCTAGCAGTAGAGTTTAATTTTGACGCTGGTTTGGAGCAAGTCGAAACAGAATTCTACATAGATCCAGTCTTCCATCTACCAGCACTGCTAATTGAGGCAGATAACCAACCTGGCTTGTTTTATCGGGTTATGTATGCTATATGGCAAGAAGATTTATTGGTGGTCAATGCTAACTTACTATTGTGGCGGGGAAGTACTCGACTCATTCTTTACCTATTAGGACCTAACGGAAACTTAATTCCTGAATATCTGGGTCACAAAATCGCTGAGAGTGTGCGACAGAGATTACTAGGTTGCCGTTTCTAACCGTCTTACCCTGTTGATTTTTTGGGGTTAATATTTTGCTTTGACCGTCCCTGGGTAGTGAGAAACTTTCTAATCCCCAACTAACTAATAGTTCTCATGATATTAGATTAAAATGTAGTTATGCTTACCATTGATATCCGGGGAACAAAACACGCCTACGAATTAACGCCTCCCTCTGCCTCATCTACCCCTGTCCTCGTTTTTATTCATGGCTGGCTCCTTAGCCGCAGCTATTGGCAGGAACTGATTGAACGGTTAGCACCTGATTATCAGTGCCTGACCTATGACCTGCGTGGATTTGGTGAGTCTAAGCTACCAACTCCTGAAACTAAGAATAAGCTATCCCACCTTAACTCGAAATTCTCTACGGCAGAAACTCAAACCCAAGCAGAAACAATTAAATCTAATCTAAACGGCTACACATTAGCATCCTACGCTAAAGATTTGGGTCTTCTGCTACAAGAGTTAGGGATAGAGCGTGCTTGGCTGGTGGGTCATTCTTTAGGTGGTAGCATTGCCCTTTGGGGAGCATCCTTACTTCCGGAGCAAGTTTTGGGTGTTATCTGTCTCAACGCCGGTGGTGGCATTTATCTTAAAGAAGAGTTTGAAAGATTTCGGGCTGCTGGTGAGCAGTTGGTTAAATTACGTCGCCGTTGGTTTAGCTATGTTCCTCTGTTGGATTTGCTGTTTGCTCGTACCCAAGTAGCATCTCCCCTAGCACGCCACTGGGGTCGTCAAAGGCTGATTGACTTCGTTACTGCTGACACGGAAGCAGCCTTAAGGTCTTTACTTGACTCAACCACAGAGGCAGAAGTTCATTTTCTACCGCAAGTTGTTTCACAACTCCAGCAGCCAGCTTACTTCATTGCCGGTGTACAGGACAAGGTAATGGAGCCTAAATATGTACATCATCTTGCCAGTTTTCATAGCCTATTTCAAGGTTGTGGTAACAATGTGATTGAAATTCCTGGCTGTGGACATTTTGCCATGGTAGAACAGCCAGATGCTGTCAATATTCAAATTCGTCAAATTTTGAAAGACTGTTCTTGAATTGAAAATTGAGAATAGAAAATGGCAAATCGTTAATTGTTAATTGTTTAGCTAAAGGTAACTCTTGACTGGGAACAGGGTTTGCGTAGCTTTGCAAAGCAGACGCACTTTACGTCGCTACTGCTACGCTAAGGTGCGTTAGCAGCTTTGGCATACAGAAATCCCATTCATTGTCCGTTACCTCTAACTTCTTTCTTGTCCTCCTTGTCCCCCTTGTCTCCCCCTGTTACCTCATCTCCTCCGACTCCCTCACCAAATAAAGAAACGCTACATTTGCGACATCAATTGTAAATAAATATTTAATTAACCTATAGTCCGGCATAAATTGAAGGAGTAGCTCTGATTAATAGTTAGAAACTTGGAGATTTAATCATGGCTATACAATTTACAAAACAGCAACGAACTAGGGGAGGAGACTACCAGACAAATCGTCGGCGGGGTGTTCAGCGGCGAGAGGGAATTTCATGAGGTATCAAGCTAGTACAAAATTTGTCAGGATTAGGTTGGTGAGTTTGCGAAGAACTATAAAGTACTCTCAGCAGCTTTTGTGTGTTAAACCTGAGCTACGTCATGTGCTTAGAGCTATTCAACTGTCCTAGCAATAGGGATAGACCATGCTACCAACAGATCCCCGCGATTATCAAGTTATATTTCTTTCTATGTTCCTTGTTTTAGGCATTGGGACAAGGGATTGGACGTTGCGACCTGACTTTATTCTAGTTGTAATAGTAACCTGTCTACTCACTCAGGGGATAGCGATATTTTTATTACCAAAATGCCAAGCAAACTTACGAAATTTATTAACAAAAGAAAAAAACTACCCCAGTGAAGTTAATGTTAGTTTCCTAAACTCTCTAAAAGTAACTTCCCTTAAAAGTGCCTTAATTACTGCTTTAGGTCTAAGTCTGCTGCTGCGGGCTGACCATTACAGCACAATGATTTTGGCCGGTTCTTTAGCCATTTTAAGTAAATTTCTATTGCAAATTGAGGGAAAACATTTTTTTAACCCTGCTAATTTTGGCATAATTGCTGTTTTCATCCTGACCAATGATGCTTGGGTTTCACCTGGACAGTGGGGAGACAACCTCTTATATGTACTGCTGTTTGCTGGTACAGGGGGCATGGTCCTAAAACGAGTAGGTCGTTGGGATACAACAGCAGCTTTTTTGGGTGCTTACGCTTTATTAGAAGCAATTCGTAATGCTTGGTTAGGTTGGACTTGGGATGTATTTGCTCATCGCTTGACGAGTGGGTCTTTGTTGTTATTTGCCCTATTTATGATTACAGACCCTCGCTCAATTCCCAATGCACGGATTAGTCGCTTAATTTGGGCAGTGTGCATTGCCTTAGTTACTTTTATTCTACGTAATCAGTTTTTTACTTCGACAGCTGTTTTTTGGGCTTTGTTTGCCCTTTCACCCCTCAGCCTACTCTTGGATTTTATCTGGTCTGCTCCTAGGTTTTCTTGGGGGGAGGGGAAATTAAAAACGGAAAATTGATTTTTTACTTTTGCCATCAAGTTGAAGTTTTATCTCTATAAATACATGAAAATATTTCGTATTCTAACCACCATTTTTTTGACTTGTATCTTTAGTTTTGTTTTAGCTCAAAAGGCTTGGGCTTTTTGTGGTTTTTATGTTGCCAAAGCTGATACTAAACTTTATAATCAAGCCTCTCAAGTCATTATTGCACGCAATGGCGATCGCACCGTCTTGAGCATGGCGAATGATTATCAAGGGGATGTCAAGGATTTTGCTTTGGTTGTTCCGGTTCCTGTTGTCTTAAAGCGAGAACAGGTTAATGTGGGTGATCCGAAAATTATTGAGCGGCTTGATGCTTTTAGCGCACCTCGCTTGGTGGAATATTTTGACCCAAACCCCTGTCAACCTCCCGTCATGTTTGATTCTTCACCTGCTTTAGAGTCTGCACCTGCTCCCAGGGAACGGCTGGAAAATAGGGCATTAGGGGTAACAGTTGAAGAGAGTTTTTCTGTGGGAGAATATGACATTGTTATTCTTTCGGCCATTGAATCTAATGGTTTAGAAACTTGGCTTAGGCAAAATGGTTACCAAATTCCGAGGGGAGCAAATCAACTATTACAACCCTATATTCGGCAAGGTCTGAAATTCTTTGTTGCTAAGGTTAATTTAGAAGAATTTGATAAAGCTGGCTATCAGAAGTTGCGACCTCTTCAGATGGCTTATGAGTCTTCTAGATTCATGCTACCCATTCGTCTGGGTATGATTAATTCAACCCAGGATCAGGATTTAATTGTCTATGTATTATCGCCAGAGGGCCAAGCTGAAGTTACTAACTATCGCACTGTAAAAATTCCCTCAGATGCTGAGATTCCTCTGTTTGTAAAAAAAGAATTCGGCGATTTTTATAATGCCATGTTTCAAACAGCCTATGAGCGAGAGGGGAAAAAAGTCGCTTTTCTCGAATATGCTTGGGATATGGCTAGCTGTGATCCTTGTTCAGCCGAACCCCTTAATCAGGAAGAACTCAGGAAAGCCGGAGTTTTTTGGTTAACTCCGAGAACAGGTAATAATGTATATATAACCCGTCTCCATGTTCGCTATAGTCGTGATAAGTTTCCGGAAGATTTGATGTTTCAAGAAACGTCAAATCGTCAATTATTTCAGGGGCGATACATTTTGCGTCATCCCTACACGGGAGAAATGGATTGTCGTGCAGGACAAAGCTATCAAAGGTCTTTACAGCAAAGGTTTGAGGGAGAAGCCCAAACTTTGGCGAAGCTGACAGGATGGAATATTGGGGATATACGCAAAAAAATTGATTTTGCTCAAGCTAAACCTACTCCTTGGTGGCGATATCTTTGGCCTTGGTAGGTTGTATCGCTCTCATTTGTAAGAGAAAAACTTGGGCGCACTGTCTTACAAGGAAGCGGTAAATACCGCCCCGCTTCCTCTCTGTTCTCACTTCGCATTATTAATCAGTTGAAAGTCGATAAATTTTAAGTAGCGAAAGAAGGACAGGGTATCTAGCGGAAAAGTCCTATGAAGCTATTTCGGATCTTAATTACTTTAGCACTAACTTTAACCACGGTTATTTGTTTTACTCCTAGAGCCTGGGCATTTTGCGGTTTTTATGTGGCAAAGGCTGATACACAGCTTTACAACAAAGCTTCTCAAGTCATTATTGCCCGTAATGGAGAACGCACTGTTTTAACTATGGCAAATGACTACCAAGGTGATGTGAAAGACTTTGCTTTGGTTGTGCCAGTACCCGTGTTATTAGAGCAAGAACAGGTCAATGTTGGTTACCCTAAAATTATAGAAAGGCTTGATACTTTTAGTGCGCCCCGACTAGTGGAATATTTTGACGAAAATCCTTGTTCTCCTCCTGTAAGCAGAAGGTTAGCAGGAGGAGTTAGGGCTGCTTCACCACAACAACTACGAGTAGATAGAAATAACGCTTTAGGTGTCACTGTAGAAGCACGTTTTAGTGTAGGGGAATATGATATTGTTATCCTTTCTGCCAAGGAATCTAATGGTTTAGAAACTTGGCTGCGAGAAAACGGTTATCGGGTTCCACGGGGGGCTAATCGCCTTTTGAAACCCTACATCCGGCAGAATATGAAATTCTTTGTTGCTAAGGTCAATCTGGAAAAATTTGACAAGGCTGGCTATCAATTCCTGCGACCAATTCAGATAGCTTATGAATCTCCTCGGTTTATGTTACCAATTCGTCTGGGGATGATTAATGCTACAACTGAGCAGGATTTAATGGTTTACTTGTTATCTCCTCAAGGTCAAACTGAGATTACTAACTACCGCACCGTCAAAGTTCCTTCTGATGTTCAGATTCCTGTATTTGTTAAGGAGGAGTTTGGCGATTTTTATAAGGACATGTTCCAAACTGCCTATGAAGACGAAGGGAAAAAGGTAGCTTTTCTCGAATATGCTTGGAACATGACGGGTTGTGATCCTTGTGCTGCTGAACCTTTAAATCGAGAGGAACTTAAACAAGCAGGAGTTTTCTGGCTTAATCCCTCTGAACGCTTCAATAGTGTCTTTATCACTCGTCTGCATATCCGTTATACCCGCAATACCTTTCCAGAAGATTTAATGTTCCAAGAAACTGCTAATCGTCAATTATTCCAAGGAAGATATGTTTTGCGTCACCCTTATACAGAGGAGATGGACTGTCCTGCGGGGAGGGAATATCAACAATCTTTGCCAGAAAAATTAGAAAAAGAGGCTCAAACTTTAGCTAAGTTGACGAAGTGGGATATTAAGGAGATTAGAAAGAAAATTAATCTGGCTCAAGGTGAGTCTAATTCTTGGTGGGAAAGGCTTTGGAGTAAGTAATGAGTAATGAGTAATGAGTAATGAGTAATGAGTGATAAGAGGATATAGATGAACCACGATAGTTTTACAGGTTAATTTTGAGAGTATTCTCTTGGTTTTAGGGAAATGAATATTCAACTTTAATTTTGAGGTTACTTTTAGCGCTGTACTATTTTTTATACCCTACATTTTGAATTGCCGAATGTATCTTTACTTAGTTGCTTTTAACCAATCTGAAAAACCCCGTCATCTTATTTCAAGATAAACGGGATTCACTCTATTTTCAGCTATTACTTTTTTCAGACAGGAGTTACACCAGTTGTAACGACTGAAAATTAGTAAACTACTTTAGCATTCAATTTCCTATTTACTATTTTTAATCTACAACTCCAGCAAATTTCAGCAAATCTGCCATATAAAACTCTCCCGGTTTAGCCGAGGGTAAACTAGGTTGCCAACAAGGATCGATCTTGAGATAGGACATGTAATCTCCTTGCAGTAAACCAATTAAAACTTCAGCTACCAAGCGACCACCCACTGCTCCTAAACTCTCTCCTGCTGTTTGCAGTTCAGCTTCTTTGAGAATATAGAACCAAAGTGGCGCTTCTTCTTTAAAGTCCTCAATACCTAATTCAGATTCAGATAAGGGTTTAATTCCCATGACTTTCGCTACAGCCGGGCCTGAAGGTAAATTAAATGACTTACCTCGTAGTAGGTTTCTTACTGCCAGAGAACGACGGTTGTCATCTTCACTAACAATTGGAATAGGCAAGTCTAGCAGTACACTGGCAATTTTGGAATCCAGTTTTTTGCTAAATTGCGGAGTTTTACTTGCATCTATCTTGAAGAAATACTTCCAATCAATAGTCTGCTCAGGTGACACGGAATCAAAGAAGCTTAACTTAAATAGTTCTTCTTCTAACTTGTCATTGATTCGGAAGCGATTTCTGACCTGAGAATGTCCGAGACGAAAAGCAGCAACAGAAAACTCAATAGGAATAAATGGTTCTGTTTCCCAGAAATAAAACTTACGTCCGTTTTGGAGGATATCATCAACGACTTTTTTGCCTACAGTCAAGGGTAAATATTCATTAAGAATAATCCACTGGTAATGCCATCGGACTAAATGTTGTGCTTCAGAGAAAAGTTCCTCGCCCCCAACACCTCGCTCTTTCAGGTAATCTACAACTCGGTTGTGAAACTTCAAGAAAGCCAGTTGCAGTTGAGAAATAATCAAATTCTCATCATTACGTGGGTCGCCAATTAGAGCAGTTTTCTGAATATTTCTTGGCAAGTCGTGGGAATTTTCAGCAGTCCCAACTAGTAACTTACCTGGATTATTCTTGTCATATAAAAAGGGACTAGCTTCTCGTCCTAAACCATAAACGCTATCAAGTTCTAAAAGGGGAGTGCGGAAGTTACGGATAGCTGTAGGGTCGTTTTGCCGCTCCAAACTAGAAGTGGTATCTAGGGTAATATCATGGTCGATAAACTGACCAAAGAAGGTAAAGCCAGAAGGAATGGTTGTGCTTTCTCCTACTGCATCATCAACAGAACCTTCATCCATTAAACCACCCTTTTTACCCAGGGCAATGAGGAAATTATCTGATTGCTCAAAAGCGGGTAAAAATGGGAAAATTCTACCGAATCTACCTGCTTCGTGGAAAGCTGAACAGGGGATATAACCAGTGCGTAATGATACCGTACCATGTCTAACCACTGGCTTTTCTCCTCCATCTTCAGTGGGTGCGTCTATTTCTAAGCAGACTTCTTGATTCTGGTTCTT
This sequence comes from Coleofasciculaceae cyanobacterium, assembly GCA_049683475.1. Lineage (GTDB taxonomy): Bacteria > Cyanobacteriota > Cyanobacteriia > Cyanobacteriales > Coleofasciculaceae > JBAUJE01. The sequence continues at coordinate 11,947 of JBAUJE010000170.1, forward strand.
AAGGTTCCACAGTACCGATTTTTCTGTGCTACCTAGTAACTTGCCCTTGTAAAAAATCTTAAAAAAGAGGTCAGGATGTTGGTCTAGGCTTAATTCTTGAAAATCAGAACTATCAAACTCTATCTGAAATGCCCCTTGGGAGTCAGTGGTAGTACTACCAAGGAAATCATTTAAGATCAGGTCTTTATCCCATGCTTCAATCTTCAGATCCGAAATACCACGACGACTTTTCTTGTCAACAACGCGACCGAAAATGCGAAAGGCTGTCATACTCATTTTACCTTTGCTTGCTTAGTCTGGTGTAATCGATCTATCCACCTAATGGCAATAGGTATCGGGAAAAAATTTACTCTTGAAGATATTTTTTTAGGTAGTGCATAACCATCGAAGTTAATGAAAATTATTAATCGTCTTACTAACTGGTTAGAAACTCACTGGGTTACTCCTGCTTATGCAGGCTGGCTACTAGGTTTCATTGCTATTTGTTTCTTTGGCGCTGCTACTAATACGATGGCAGGATGGCTTTATGTCATCAGTGGAATTATTTTTGCCTTGCTAGGACTCGCTGCTTTCCTACCAGCGCGATCGCTTAAGCAAATTAAAGTGCACCGACAGCCAATTTCAGCTGTGAGTGTGGGTGACGAGCTAACTATAGAAATAGAAATAGAAAATCAGACCAATAAGCCCAAGGCATTGCTACAAGTCCGGGATATTCTACAAGCTGAATTAGGAAAGCCTATACAGACAGCAGTAGAAATAATCGAACCTCAAAGTACCTACCATTGGGTTTATTACCATCCTACTCATAAACGGGGTATTTTCCGCTGGCAGGAAGTGCAGCTCAGAACAGGAACACCTTTAGGTTTATTTTGGTGCAGTCGTAGTTGGGAAGCGATCGCTAAAGCCATTGTCTATCCCACCGTTTTACCCCTAAATAGCTGCCCTTTAGTCGATGAACTTGGTCAAGAAGATAGTCTAGAAATTTCTAGTAATCGCCGTTCTCGCTCAGCGACAGAAGACCTAACGAAGGCATTACGACCTTATCGAGTAGGAGATCCTACCCGTCTCATCCACTGGCGTACTAGCGCTCGTTATGATCAATTGATGGTCAGAGAGTTAGAAGTTTTCACCGGCTCTCAAGAAATTATCATTTGCCTAGACAGTTCAACTAGTTGGCATTCAGAAGATTTTGAGGCGGCCGTTGTTGCGGCATCCTCCCTTTATTTTTATGCTCACAAAAGACAGCTACCCGTCAAAATCTGGACACCTAAAACTGGTTTAGTCTACGGTTCTCAAAAAGTCTTAGAAGTTCTGGCTGCCATTCATGCTAATGAAGAAGCTAGGACTGGTTCTCCCCCCTACCTACCCCTAATTTGGCTAACTCAAAATGGTATTAGCCTTAATTCCCTGCCTCCTGGTAGTCGCTGGCTACTTTGGTCATCAGACTTAGGAAATCATTATTCTGCTGCTTTACAAAGGGATTGTCCAGGTAGTCTCATCAACAAAGAGGAATCCTTACAAAGCCAGCTACAGCAAGCGCTTCTTCATAATTAACTCCTCAGAACGAGGGAGTCAGGAGTTTGGAGTTGGAATCCCCAGAGCACCCTATTCTGGCAGAGTTATTAAATTCAATGAAAGGGCTTGCGATACAATGCAAACAATATATGCCTATGCCGAGTTGACAAAAACTATTACATGGATACATCGGAAGCTTCAAAACTATCTACAGAGAAAAGCCTCGAGGCAATGAAGAATTTTTCAGAAAAGTACGCTGAACGCACTGGTACTTATTTCTGCGTTGATCCTTCAGTAACAGCAGTAGTAATTGAAGGACTAGCAAAACATAAAGACGATCTTGGCTCCCCATTATGCCCTTGTCGTCACTATGAAGATAAAGAAGCTGAAGTAAGAGCCAGCTATTGGAATTGTCCTTGTATCCCGATGCGGGAGCGCAAAGAGTGCCATTGTATGTTGTTCTTAACACCAGATAACGATTTTGCCGGTGAAAAACAAGATATTTCTATGCAAGAACTGCAATCGGCGCGTGATACCATGGCATGACCCATTCAGTACTACCTGAAAAATTTTGGCTGGGTGTCGAACAGTTTAATCGGCAGGAGTTTTATGCCTGCCACGACACCCTAGAGGCTTTGTGGATAGAAGCAGTGGAGCCACAAAAACGCTTCTACCAAGGTATCTTGCAAATTGCCGTTGCCTGCTATCACCTAGGTAATTTTAATTGGCGTGGTGCTGTAATTTTGTTAGGTGAGGGCATCGGACGCCTCAGAGATTACACCCCAGTCTATGGAAATATCGATGTTACTGGATTGCTCGAACAGAGTTTTGACCTGTTACAAGCGCTGCAGCAAGCAGGGCCTGAACAAGTTGCACAATTCGTTGAACAGCTAGGGGTTAGTGCGATTAACCCACCTGGTAAAGTAGGTGACAAGGTAGTTAACCAATTGCCTAGGATTTTGCGAGTGTAAGTAGGTATATGTAAGCGAAGCCATACCTTGTCCAGACAAAAGGACACAAGGTCTTTCTAATAAATGTGTGGCAAATCAACTTGACATCAGTCCAAGGACTATCGCCACTTAATATACGGCGTATTTTCACCAAACTCGGTGTCACCACCAGAACAGCAATGATTACTAAGTTATTTCATGAAAATTTGCTACAGTAAGACATCTAAGATAAACTAGTAATGAGTTTGTATTAGTTCTTACTGGTGGTCTAACTTCACAATTAGCAAGTCGTCCTGCTACGAGTTACAGGAACTTTGGTCAGTAGTAAGGTTCTATATTACTAAGGATTTGCTCTCAGGGCTTAGATAGCTTACCTAGAACAAGATTAAGAGATGCACTAAATAAGAGCATAAAATCATCAATTTATAATCAAGCCAACCAATAATGTGCAGGTACTTATCGACCTTTGAAAATCCTCCAACTAGTAAAAACCCTTAACTATGCAAAATGAAGCGGCAGTTGTCAAACCAATTCGTTCACTTGAAGATGCCTTTAGCAAGTGTCAGGCGCTAGGGATGCGTCTGTCTCGTCAACGCCGCTTTATCCTAGAACTGCTCTGGCAAGTACAAGAACACCTCTCAGCTAGAGAAATCTATGATCGTTTAAACCAACAAGGTAAAGAGATTGGTCATACCTCCGTCTATCAAAACCTAGAGGCACTATCTGGTCAGGGTATTATTGAGTGCGTAGAGAGAGCAGATGGACGCTTGTACGGAAATATTAGTGAAGCTCACAGCCATGTCAACTGCCTAGATACGAATAAAATCATCGATGTTTATGTCGAGTTGCCAGAAGATTTGCTCAAGCAGATAGAGCAACAGACAGGAGTAAAAATTACGGAATATCGGATTAATTTCTACGGCTATCGCCAGTAAGCATCGAAGCTGGGGGGGATCTCAATCAGATAGCATCACGGTATCATCATCATCATCTCGATCTGAAATTTCTTCCTGGTCAAAGACAACCGTGTTTTCTAGCTCATCCTCTTCAATTATTGCTGTATCCATCTGACCGTAATCATAATTTTCGGAGTAAAGAGGGGGAAAGATCGGTTCTCCTTCAGCGCTTTCAATAAATATGGTTGTCTCTTCCTCGGAGATAGGATCATCATCTTGGAGTGTGAGTTTTCGCGCAGTTAGAGACTGATGGTAGCTTTGAAACTCTTCTAAAGAAAATATTGCTCCACTGCGCAGAGCAAAGTCGTAGTTTTCCTTTTCTAGCTGTGCTTGAAATAGGCAGGCATTGCTAAGATTAGCGGAACTAAGAATTGCTCCTTGAAGATTTGCACCAGACAAATCCGCTCCTTCTAAGTTGGCACCAGATAAATCTGCTTTTGATAGGTTCGCATCAGCCAGATTTGCCTGAGCTAAATTAGTGCCCCGCAGATTGGCACCTGCTAAATTTGTTCCAATTAACTCAGCACTCGATAAGTTCGCTTCTGTCAAGAAAGCCTCTGCAAGCATAGCTCCACTTAGGCATGCTCCCAGCAATTGCAACTTATCAAGACTGCCTTGGCTGCGCTGCCAGAAAATGTTAGTTGAAAGTACAACTGTTCTGCTCATAAAACTTAACAGCCGATAAGCATCAAATTCTCGTGATGTGTCTTGATTACCACAGGGCAAAAAGGGAATATTCGTAGCTTTTGCACCTGCACACAGCAATAAAAAGACATTTAATCCCACAGCAGCATCTACCTGTAGGACATTCAAGGGGTTGTGAAGTTTTTGTAGTTGTGCGTGAGCTAAGTGAGCTAGACCTTCATCGAGCCATCTTCCCCGACAGTAAGCTCGATAAAAACGCTCAAGACGTTTTAAGAGAAACTCAAAAGAAAAGGCATGGGCATTTCTCTTTTCCTCTCGTTGCAGACGCTCAATCACGAGTTCTTCTATTTGAGTAGAAATAATCCCATAGCCAAGCAATGAGTAAAGATGCCAAGCAACCTCCACTGAGTTTTGGATAGCAAAGCTAAATTCACCATACTGGTCTTGAACCTCTTGAGTAAGAGCCATTAACCGAGTTGCTATAGCCTCAGCTGCTAGGTACTCTCCCAAGCTGTCATGAGAAAACTCCAGGTAGAGCTGAGCTGGTGAAGGGGAATGATCAAAATGGGAAGTTAGGGTAGCAGAGTGAACCTCAGTCGGCGAGTAAGCAGAGACAAAGGGAGGGGAACTAAGTTCGACGTTGGGCGAGGTATTTGTTGTGAAAGGGGGGGAGTAGAGATATTCTCCTTTACCACTAAGTAAAGATGTGTTGCCTTGTTCTCGGTCTTCCCCTTTTTTCGCCATAGACTTTCCCGCGCTCCCCTGTAGTTGGGGGGAATCTTCCGCTCGAAGGTAGCTCTCTCTGTTGAGAGTAGCTGAGGCCCTTCTAGATTGTTGTAGATGTTCTTGGAGCTGAGAACGGCTTTCTGCCAAGAAAGAGGAATAAAGAGGGTTGTTGACCAAAAAACTCTTTTCCCTAAAACCCTTGAGCAGGGGACGAAAGAACAAGGCTGGCAATGGCTGGGCTAAGTTATCAGCCATCGGTTCGGTGACAAGATGTCTATCAATTGCTGGTTGAGGTGCGTGAACCTGACCACTTTGGATAATTGTTAGGGCTGCTACTTGCATTTGTTGACGTAGAGCCTGAGGGGTGCGACCCATCAACAAATTGGCGATCGCCTCAGAAGAACGGCTGGCGTGGGCTAGACCTTCACGGGTTAACTCCGGTAGTGAACTACTACCTACTGCTGGTTCACCCAATAGCCAACGGCAAATCCGGTTGTAAAGTTCAAATTTAAATTGGATTGCCTTAAGCTGAAAAATACTTTCATCAACTCCGGCATCTCGATGGAGAATGCCCACCAGATAGAGCAGGAGAGGGCGACTAAGCAAAGCTGCCAACTCCTTGTTAGCTGGACACTTTTGAAATACTCCTCCATGCTTCAAAAAAGTAAAATATGCCTGAGCAATAGATTTCGATTGTACTTTTGCCCACTGCCCGAACCATTGCCGGAACTGCTCCTGTTCCATCGGTTGAATAACAATTCTGTGCAGTTTAGTCTGAAAGGGCATCGTACTGCTGTGCTGGTATCTTTTGGTCAGGGAGTCTAAAGTACCAGAACGACTGGTCAGAACCAGCTTATGACGGGGTAGACTTGTCAGAGTAAGCTTTTGGCTATGAAATCGTATTACTTGTTCAATGAAAGCCCAGAGGTGACTTGAACTTCTGGCAGAGTAGGGCAACTCATCGATCCCATCAAGGATTAGTAAGCAAGGAGGAGAATTTAAAGAAAGCCAGCCATCAGCCTCGGTGAAGCGCCCCAGGGGAAAGGCACTTTGCAGCGTTTGTTCTAGTGTTTGACCTAAGGCAGCATCTTTCAATCTAATTAGCACTGGCATCCAGTGTGGATAAAGCTCCCGAGCCACTTGGTATGCCCACATTTGGCAGAAACTGGTCTTGCCACAGCCAGAATCAGCCTCAATAACAGCAATACTGCTTTGATCCTTCAGTTGAGACATTGCCCACTGCATCAGGTCAATGGTGGGTAAGTTGACAGAGGAAAAGCCATGAGGTGTATGAGCTTTTGGCAGAGTATTTTCAACGTTCTCACCTGCCGTTTTTATTTCTTTGCCTTTGAGAGGAACGTATAAATCATTAAAGGAAAAAGTCTCGGCAAAGAAAGGTTCACCAGGACTTTTAAGCAACTTGGCTCTGTAGTGTTCTCGTTCTAAGTTAAATGGCAGCGTAGCTGTAGAATCTTCTGATTCCAAGGGCATTGTTGCTAGATCAGCAGTCACCCTAAGACTACTTAAGGAACCGAGACGTACAAACTTTTGCAATTGCGCTAGGGGAAGAGAATTTTCGGCAATAACAGTGAGAAGATGACCAGGTAGTCCGTGACTCAGACGCTTAGTAAGCAGTATAGCTTCAGTTTCCTCAGCACCATTAGCCATAAACCAAGTGAGAGCCAGATTATTCATTTGCTGCACAAGGAAAGATTCAGCCAGTAAAGAGAGAGCTTGCTCGGCCTGGCTATCCGTTAAACGTCCTGGTTGCAAGGTTCTTATTAAAGCAAGCAGTCGTGGATCACAGAGAGGTTGTTGGCTGTCTCTACCCGTTGGCACTTCTGCTCTGTTAATCCACGGTCTCCTTAATTGAGATTCTTGTTCTAAAATCCCTTGTAAGGCATTTAAATAAGCAATTTGGAAGGTAAGCCATGTTCCCTCACTACGCTTTAAAGGTTTTTTTCTGCTTAAAATGCGCAGTAGTCCCACACTTAAACGAGAAATTGGTGCCGCTACCAAACAAGCTGCTTTGAGGGGTAGTTCTAAAACGTCTGTGAGAGGACTGAGGGCAAAAGGACTAAGACTTTTGACCTCCATGTCTTGGGCAATGCGAAAAGCCATCCCCGCCGTTTGGGTACTGGGGGAGGACAGCTGGTTCAGGTTAATGTGGCGCTCTGCTAGCCAATGGCGAATGCTCAGGCTCATGCCACTGTAATCTCTCCAAAATTCTCACTCATCTTATTTTGAACCCTATACAATTAAGTGCGAATTACTTAGTCATTTAGTTATAGATTCTTGTTAGAAAAGTTGAAACTTAGCTATTTAGAAGTTTTTATCTTAAACAATTTTCCACCTCCGACTTAACCCACTTTAACCCTAGCCTAGCCTGACGGCATCAGCTAACGCCGCAGCTTGCTTCTTTCTCTGAAAACGCTCAATCTTGTATCCGTGCCAAAAGAAGAATTGTACCAAGAACACTTTCAAGTCCCCCCTAGTTCTAATCAAGAAAGGGAACATCAGCCGGTCAACCGACGGGCAGAAGAAACCAACGTCTCCAGTGTAGAAGCAACGGCTCAATTGGGAGCGGTTTCTCAAGAGGAGCAACAAAAAACGACTTCTTCAGAGTTAGTTCTAATCGAAACTAACAAATCTCAAGGTCACCTTTGGTCTTGGTGGTTGTTTTGGCTAATTGTGATCTCTACAATGGCGGGATTCGTCGCTTCAGGTATACTTTGGCTGACCAAACTACCGCCACCTGTCGATTGTCAAAAGACTTCTCCTCTATCTCCTGATGGCGATCGCCTCTACTGTGCTCAACAAGCTGCTGAGTCAGGGGAGCTAGAAAAGTATATTGAGGCAATCAACTTGGTTAAGGATTGGCCTAATCAACATCCCTTTCACTCTGAGGCAGAGCGATTGCTAGGCAGTTGGTCTGAGGCAATTATGGACTTTGCCGAGCAGAAAATTAAGCAAGGTTTTCTCTCAGAAGCAGTAAAAATTGCTCAGCAAATCCCTACTCACAGTCCTTCTTACCCTGAGGTGCAAAAAACCATTGCTACATGGCAAGAGGAATGGCAGCGTCTAGAGGGTCTGGTTAGTAAATTCAAAGATGCTCTCAAAACACAAAACTGGGAAGAGGCATCTAGTCTAACAACTACTCTTGCCAAAAGCAATCTTGAATACTGGAGTAGCACCCGTGTTGATCAATTGATGGAACACCTCTTGTCGGAAAAACAAGCCTGGGAGCAACTAGAGGAGGCGCGAAACCTTGCTTCCTCTGGCAGAGTAAGGCAACTGAAAGAGGCAATTGCCCTAGCGGCTAAAATCGAACCTAACAGCTATGTTAAAGCCGATGCTCTCTCGGAACAATCTAACTGGAGTCGCGCTCTCTTAGACATCGCCGCAGAGCGTTTTGATGACCAGGACTTTACCAGTGTTATTGAGATTGCTCAACATGTTCCTGTTAATGCTAAACCCTATCAGGAGGCACAAGACTGGATTTATCTGGGTCGAGCCTCAATGGCAGCAGAAAAAGGTAATATGCTGGCTCTACTAGATGCCATAGCAGCAGTGGGTCAGATTTCCCAGCAGAGTCCCCTAAATCAGTTTGCTTCAGCACAGACTGTTCAATGGCAATCTGATTTACAAGACCAAGCACAGTTGCAATTGGCAAGAATTATGGCTAATAATAAGCAACAAGAGGGACTAAAATTAGCAATTGATGCTGCAACTTCAGTAAAATTAGGCAGTCCTCAGCGTATATTAGCTCAGACGCTTATTGCTCAGTGGCGTAAGGAAATCCAAGAAATTGAAGATCGCAACAACCTCCTCTTAGCACAACAGCTAGCAGAGTCAAGAACTCTGGGCTTCTTAAAAGAAGCAGTAGAAGTAGCTAATCAAATTGAGTCCGGTCAACCCTTATATATTGAGGCGACCAATGAGATTGCTAACTGGCAACAGCAAATTCAAATCCTTGAAGATAAACCGATTTTAGATTTGGCACGTACCTTCGCTCAGCGACGGGACTTGATGGGCGCAATTGCTACGGCTGGACGGATTCGACCAGAAAGGGTACTCTATCCTGAAGCCCAAGAGGCGATCGCTAATTGGGAAGCCCAAATCCAGATTGCTCAAGACAGACCGATTTTAGAAGCAGCAGCAGCCCTGGCTGCTCAAGGACGTTTAGATGCCGCTATTGCCACAGCTTCTCATATTTCTCCTGAACGAGCTCTTTATGATCAAGCTCAACTTTTGCAAAGTACTTGGAGAGAGCGCAAAGAAGCTATTAGCAGAGAGTCTGAATTGTCTTTGCCTTGGCAAAATTAAAAACATTTAACTTGACTGATGCCAAAGATCGGGTAGAAACAGGTGCTAGGTTAATGATATTAAGTTTAAGAAAGTTTAGCTGATGCTTGAGACATTGCCACTTAGTCCTTACCAACCAAATAACTAGTTAATAGATTGAGGTTTTCTACCTGTGCCGATAGGAGCGCGAAACTATCGGTAAAAAGTTGATGTCAGCTAACTATTGATCTTTACTGGAGCTTCAGGTATGTACGTAGCACTTTGGCCCGGCAAACCATATCCCTTGGGGGCAACATGGGATGGTAAAGGGACAAACTTCGCCTTATTCTCGGAAAACGCAACGGGTGTTGAACTTTGTTTATTTGACAAAGACGACCAGGAAATACGTCTGAGTTTGAGGGAGGTGGAAAACTTTGTTTGGCATGGCTACGTACCAGGTGTAGGACCAGGTCAACGGTACGGCTTTAGAGTTGATGGTCCCTATACACCAAAAGAAGGCCACCGCTTTAACCCTAATAAACTACTGATTGATCCCTACGGCAAAGCAATTGATGGTGAAATTGACTATGGACCGGAAATTTTTGGCTACTCTTGGGATTCTCCTGAAGTTGATCTAGACCCCTCTGATCTTGATGATGCCCATATGATACCCAAGGCAGTTGTCATTGATGATTATTTTGATTGGGAGGATGATCAGCAGCTACAAACGGCATGGCACGAAACTATCATCTATGAAGCCCACGTTAAGGGTTTTACTAAACTGCATCCCGATATACCAGAAGAACTGCGTGGTACTTACGCCGGATTAGCTCACACAGCAGCAATTGCTCATCTCCAATCTTTGGGAATTACGGCGGTTGAATTACTACCAGTACATGTTTTTCTCTCTAAGCCTGGACACCTTGTAGACAAGGGACTGAGGAATTACTGGGGTTACGACTCCCTTAACTATTTTGCACCTGATTCTACCTACAGTTCAGACCAAACTCCTGGGCAGCAGGTAACCGAGTTCAAGCAAATGGTTAAAGATTTGCATAAAGCCGGGATCGAGGTGATTCTCGATGTAGTCTACAACCACACGGGTGAAGGGAATCACCTAGGTCCAACCTTGTCTTTGCGAGGCATTGATAATGCCGCTTACTACCGTTTGGTAGAAGATGAGCCACGTTACTACATGGATTTTACAGGTTGTGGTAATTCCCTCAATGTACGTCATCCCCAAGTACTCAAGTTAATCATGGATAGCCTGCGCTATTGGGTACTGGAAATGCACGTAGATGGCTTTCGCTTTGACCTAGCCTCGGCTCTTGCTAGAGAACTTTACGCAGTTGATAGTCTGGCTGCTTTCTTTGATATTATTCATCAAGACCCTGTGCTATCTAATGTCAAGCTGATAGCAGAACCTTGGGATGTGGGTGAAGGGGGCTACCAAGTTGGTAAATTCCCCCTGCTTTGGTCGGAATGGAATGGAAAGTATCGCGATACGATGCGGGACTTCTGGCGAGGAATGGATAGCAGCTTAGGAGAGTTCGCCTATCGTTTCACGGGTAGCTCTGACTTATACGAATTTAACGGTCGGCGACCTAGTGCAAGTGTTAACTTTATCACCGCTCACGATGGTTTTCCTATCAACGATCTTGTCGCCTATAACGAGAAACACAACGAGGCGAATGGGGAAGACAATCGAGATGGAGAAAGTCATAACCGCTCTTGGAATTGTGGGGCAGAAGGAGCAACGGACGACCCGGAAGTACTAGAGTTACGGGAACGACAAAGACGTAATTTTCTGGTAACTCTCATGCTTTCCCAAGGCGTACCTATGTTGCTGGGAGGGGACGAAATGGGGCGATCGCAGCTAGGCAATAATAATCCCTACTGCCAAGATAATGAGATTTCTTGGTTCAACTGGGATTTGCCTGAAGACAATGCAGAACTGTTAGACTTTACCCGTCAGTTGATCTACTTTCGCCGTCAACATCCAGTATTTAGACGGCGCAAGTGGTTCCAAGGTCGGGCGATTCGCGGTTCATGGGTCAAGGATATTGGTTGGTTCAATCCCGACGGTGGCGAAATGACAGAGGAGCAGTGGCAAGATGGCTTTGCTCAGGCGATTGGAATTTTTTTGAATGGAGAAGAAATTGATATTTGCGGTCCCCAAGGGGAGCGAATTATTGATGACAGCTTTCTTCTTTTATTTAATGCTCACCATGAGATGGTTAAATTTACCCTACCGCCTAGACAGCGCACTAGGAAGTGGTCTGTCATGATTGATACTCAAGAGCCTCGTTTCCTAGAAGAGGATATCATGTACACCGAAGAGGAGCCTGTCCCTGTAGTTGGGCGTTCAGCGGTTGTGCTACGCCTTGCGGTTTAAGCTCATTTACCCTCCGCCACGGTAGTAAAGTTCCAGAAACTGGAAAAACTTATAACACAAAGCTGGATCTCTAGCTCCAGCTTTCACTTCTTTGGTTAGTTCTTCGACGGCTTGCTTCCAGTAAGGAGGCTCACTAGAAGAATCACTGCGGACGTGACTTCGCCGCTTACTGATAATGGCATCTGCTACATTTACTAATTGGAAAACCTGAACAATGTAGGGTATTTTATCGCCTGTCAATCCGTCGGGATAACCATTGCCATTAAGCTTTTCTTGGTGAGAGCGCACCAGAGGGGCAAACTCCCTCAGCACTGGTAGTTGCTTACAAATTACAGCAGAGACATCCGGGTACTCTCGCACTTTCATCCACTCTTGATCAGTTAAAGAACCTGGCTTGAGTAGAATCGAGTCAGGAATGGCAATTTTACCTAAGCCGTGACAATAGCATAAGAAAACTAGTTGACGTATCTGCTCTTTATCTAGTTTTAGCCAGCGCCCAAAGTGTAGGCAAATTGTTCGTAACCTATAGCAACGAAGACCAGCTTGGACGTTGCGAGCTAGTTGGATTTGCTCAAGAAAATTTAAAATCTCGGCGTCGCCAGGATGAAGCATCAAACTGCGGAGTCTGCTTGTCTCTTAATTTTTGACTCCATTAATGAGGGTAGCGCTCTCTACGAGCTATGCCAATCCCCCTTTTGAAGCCCAATTTTGACACATTGCACTAGATTGACTTATAGTACACGACTTAGCGGGTCATTGACATCCTCTCCGACGTGTTCGCACAGCGTTGCCGTAGGCTACGACGGAGATTCCCAATCTATCCAAACAGCTCAAGCTGAATGAATTCTGGGTGGGTTGACGTTTCACGGGCTGCTGCTCCCTTTACGAAAGTCTTACGCCTGCCTCCACGTCCGTTTTTAGCCTCCGGGTGTCCCCCGGCGGCTTTGATGTTCGCTGCCGCGTTAACATCGCGGTCGTGAGTTGTTTCGCAGTTGAGGCAAGTCCAAGCCCTAATGGATAGGTCTTTTTTGCCACCACTCAAACCACAACAAGAACATGTTTGACTTGTTGGTTCCCACCTACTGATTACTTGAAGCTCACGACCATACTTTTCTGCTTTGCCTTCAAGGTAAGTCCTAAACTGCCGCCAACCTAAATCACTAATAGCCTTAGAAAGCTTGCGATTCTTCACCATTCCCGACACGTTTAGATTTTCTAAGACAATCACTTGGTTCTCGTGAATTATCCGAGTTGATAACTTATGCAGGAAATCTGTTCTGGTGTCTTTGAGTTTGGCGTAAAGTTTAGCCTTTCTTTTTCTAGCTTGTTCGTAGCGATTACTGAATCTAGTCTTTCTAGCTAAGTTCCTATTGAGTTTTCTTAAACGTCTAAGTCGTTTTTTTAGCGGTTTAGGCGCTTTTATTTTTTCACCAGTATCCAGGGTTGCATTAAACTCAGCGAGACTGTCACCAGTCCCGCTGGTCTTCAAAACCGTGCGTGAGACTTTCACCTCACACGGCTCCTCAATGATTTGGCGCTTATCATGCATACCTCATTACCCATTTATCCTCGACTTTTTCAAGTCTTTTGGTGGGCTTAGGCTCGGCACTATTACAGCCGGATTTGTTGCCGGGGACATCTACAGATTGCCTTAGAGTTGGGTTGGCGTTACTTGCGTATGCTTGTGCAATGGCTTTAACACGTTCAAATCTTTCGATTATTTCCATTTCTTCGGCTTTAGCCTTAGCTAGGTCTGTAGTTGTCTTTGTGTCGTGGCAATGTCTGTGTAGAAGTTGCCAGTTATTGTATGAATCCTTTCCACCTTGCGATTTTGGGATTCTGTGGTCAACTTCCATCACATCATTTTCACGGAATATTAGTCCGCAGTGAGTACATTTCCCTTTTTGCTTCTTCAAGAGTGTTGACACCCTCTTAGGCATTTCAGGATTGTTCCCCATTCTTGTACTCCAGTAAACCAGGTTGCCGTCGTATGGTGACGATTCGCTTTTAACTTTTACATGGCGCTTGATTTCAGTGGCGCTATGCTTTTGTAACCGCATTGGGTTTTTACCCTCTGACCTGGTTGCGAATTCCCAGTTATCGCCTTCTAAGGTTTGCCAGTATTTCTTAACCACCCATTCTTTGGATTTGTTTGGGTGTCGGCGTTTTGCCCAAGCAAAAAGCTTCAGGAAGATGAGGCGGTCTAAACCTGAGAATGCCTCTTTGCTTATTACGGTTGAGTAGTAATTTGCCCACCCCCTAATAATAGGGTTCATTCGACTGATGAGCGCTACTTGTGGCGCTGTCTTATGAGCTTCAATTACTTCTGCGATTTTGTCGTAATGTACCTTAAGCTTTTCCTTGCTAGGGGTGATGATGGTCTTAAAACCTAGAAGTCTGCTTCCCCTTGAGGATTTACCTGATTGGTATTTACCTACAGAGAATTGACGTATATTAAAACCAAGGAAGTTGAATCCTGGTTGTTCTTGCTTACACTGATTGAGAGTGTGGGCAATTTTAGTTTTGCTAGGTTTTAGTTCCAATCCCATGCCTTTTAACCACTCAGAGATAATCTCTTTGCATCTTTGGACAACGGTTATGTCTTCATGGAGAATCACAAAGTCATCGGCATAGCGAATGAAGTTGAGGGCTTTTCGATTATCCCTTTTGCCAAAACCGCTTCTAGTAGGAAGGGTATCAGCAAATTCTTTCACCCGTTCTTCCATCCCGTGGAGGGCAATATTTGCCAGTAGTGGAGAAATGACTCCACCCTGTGGTGTACCCTCAGATGTGTCGAAGTACTGCATATTATCCATCACCCCCGCTTTTAACCATGCTCGTATTTGACGGCGTATGGTAGGGAATGTATTCAATTTGTTGAGCAGTGCTTCATGGTCGATGCGGTCAAAACATTTGGCAATGTCGGCATCCAGTACAAATTTGGATTTGCAATGGATACTCGCGTAAATTGCTTCAATCGCATCATGGCATGAACGATTAAACTCAGCGAGACTGTCACCAGCCCCGCTGGTCTTCAAAACCGTGCATGAGACTTTCACCTCACACGGCTCCTCAATGACTTGGTGCTTGTCACGCATACCTCATTACCCATTTTTCCTCG
>JBAUJE010000171.1:0-4363 GCA_049683475.1 Coleofasciculaceae cyanobacterium
GATTATCTCAGAAGCAGGTATTTCTTCAGGTATCAGGAGAATTGAAGCAGTAGCAGGGCCAGCGATTCTCGATTACTTAAACGTGCGGGATAAAGTAGTTAAGGAATTAAGCGATCGCTTCAAGGCAAAACCGGAAGAACTACCGGAACGTATTACCAATTTGCAAACTGAACTGAAGGCAACTCAGAAACAGTTAGAAGCGGCTAAACAAGAACTTGCCTTAGCGAAATCTGACCAATTATTAGATAAAGCAGAATCTGTGGGTGAGTTTAAAGTACTAGTTGCCCAGATGGGAGAAGTTGACGCTGATGCTTTAAAAACTGCCGCAGAAAGATTGCAGCAGAAATTAGGGGAAAGTGCTGTGGTTTTAGGTTCAGTTCCAGAAGAAGGCAAGGTAAGTTTAGTCGCAGCTTTTAGTCCCAAAGTCCACAAAGAGAAGAAGTTGCAAGCGGGTAAGTTTATCGGTGCTGTTGCCAAGATGTGTGGTGGTGGTGGCGGTGGACGACCTAACTTGGCCCAAGCTGGGGGAAGGGATGCCAGTAAGTTGGGTGAGGCGTTGGAGAGTGCGAAGCAGCAGTTAGTTGAGGGGTTGAAGTAGTTAGGTGGGGTGAGTTTTTGCTCACCCTGTTTTGTTTATGAGTGGATTATACGGAATTCTGGAAAAGATTAAGCAAAGACCAGGGATGTATTTGGGACAACCATCCCTCAGTGCTTTGTTTATGTTTATCGTTGGTTACAAGACAGCCAGACTAGAACTAGAGATTACTCCCACAGAAAAAGAACTCGAATTTTATCGAGAGTTTCAGCCTTGGCTACAGAAACGATTTGAAGTCAACACAGTTAGTTCTTGGACAAAAATTATTTTACTATTCTCTCGTGATGAGAAAGAGGCTTTTGGTTACTTTTTTGAGTTACTAGAAGAGTTTCTCAATCGACAAAAAAATGCAGAAGCCAAGGGAATAAATGGAAACAATCATAAAGTTGATAGTCAAATTAATCAAGGCGATAGTATTCCAGCTACCGCTGATTGAGGAAAGATTAGAAACCTTAGCCATAATGCAACTGGCAGAAACAGGATTTGCAGAGTGGAATGATTCAGAGGAAGATATCTATAATCTCGAATCCTAAGCCAGAAGAAATATGGCTAGTCAGGTTTCCCTTTAATGATTCCAGCGATTGCTCCTTCCCTTTCTGCTCAATCAATTAAAACAAGTCGCCTCATCACACTCATCACCTCACCAGGATTACTCGTTGGCGTAGGTTTACTCCACTCAGTCACCTCCGCAAAACCCTTTTTGTAGAGGGTGTGAATGATTTTCATTACACCTTTGAGGGAACCGACTACCATCACTTTTACATATTCTCGCCCGGAAACTGGGTCTGTAGTTGAACGGAATTGGACTGAGACGGATTCTTGGGTGTTGGGTAAAAAGCTGGTTGGCATTTTGCTTTTCCTGATTTTGCTTTAAAAGTAATACTCACTTTATCGGGAGATAAATAATTAGAAAATCCCCACAGTTTTGTGTATGTTTACTATCTGAAACTTTTTTGGGATAGTTAAATATTCAGGAAAAGCCCTCAGACAAGTACTAGAAAGCTATGGCATTAGCCAGAACAAATTGGCAACGGCACTGGGAGTTAAACCATATGTGGTTTTCCGTTGGTATCATGAGCAAACTGATCCTAGCGCCGAGACGACTAGAGACATTGCCAAAGCACTTCAAGAAATTGAACCAGCCGCCGCCGCAGAGTTCGTCAGGCTATATCTAGGTGAGTTTTTGGAAGAGTGAAGCGAAGATATATGTAACGCCAGATTATAATGACGTTTTAGGCATTTGCCTCAGAGCGATCGCCAATGACTAACCTCAAAATACTGCAAGAGGGAACTAGCTACACTTTTCGTTCCTACTTTGAGCTACCTAACGATACGGACGAAATACTTGCAGAGTTTGGCTACCAGTTTACACGCTCCCGCCTCCAACTTCCCCAAACAAATCGCTCAATGGAAGGTCTTCAAGAATTAAAGCAACAACTAGAAGAAACCATTCCCTATGTTACTCTCAGTTCAGAAACAGCAAAGCGAGAAGTTTTAATCGCCCCTGTTTTAACTCGTGTAGCTGTTACCTGTCGCCGTCTTTTGCGAATTGAGTATCCTCTAAAAGTTAATGAACAGCTTCAGGGAAATCTAGATTATTTTATCGAGTCGGAACAAGGCTTAATTGTCATAGAGGCCAAACAGGATGATTTGACGCGAGGGTTTACCCAACTAGCAGTAGAAATGATTGCTTTGTCAATGGTGAAAGAATCACTGACAGTATTGTATGGTGTGGTGACGATGGGGGATGTGTGGGTTTTTGGGAAACTAGAACAAAATACGCGCACAATTACTAGAGATATTAAGGCTTATACTTTGCCTGACGACTTAGAAGAATTGGTTAAAATCTTAGTTGGGATTTTAGAGTAAACGCAGATACGTCGAGTACCATTAATTAAGAAGTGACCTGTTGTTGGCTAGTCAAATACATAGCAATTCCCTTCTCTCCATAGGCACTTTCATTGATAAAGACCGGATAAACGGTTTTTTCCCCTTGATAAAGAACTATGGATTCATCAAATTTAATAAACATCTGGTCACCTGGATTTAGTGGTAAATAGTCTTTGCCTTGAAGATTGGGATGAATCATTCCCACTATTTCCCCGTACTCATTTCTGGGGAAGTCTACAGATTCCATGGAGGAATGTATTGTAAGATTACTTGGTATCTGGGGTAATTTATTCTGATTCCACTGTTCTAAATAATCTAAAATAGTCAAAATGACCCTCTCAGTTTTTTGAAACAGTACGGCATCTAAAACTCCCTGGGCAACTGGTCCAACTTCAAGGGTAATACCTAACGGACAAATACTCCTTAAGCGATTTTTCTCTGGGACTAGTTCTGTTCGTAAAACTTTTATCGATGGGTTTATTGAGGATAGATAAGCTGCTAGACGTAAATTGAAGGGATGCTCATTACTCAGCAGAATTGTCAAGCCCATGTTAGCAGTCGTAGTGTGGAGATCGATGAGGAAATCTACCTGAAATTCTTCTAGTTGGTAATAAATTGCCTTGGCTAGTAGTTGTTCGTATTGAACGAGCATTGAATTTTTCAAGTCTTGAAGATTAAAGCAGCGATTCAAGTCTGTTTCGATGTATCGTCTTCCTAGTTCAAAAGCTTTGGGATTGGCTAATAACGTCTGCGTCTCGAAGCTAGTTCGTTTAATCTTGTTGGGAAATTGCTGAAACTTCTTAACCAAATAGACTCCGATTAACTCATTCCCATGGGTTCCTCCGACGATTGCTACCCTCTTAATTTGCTTCATAGTTATGATTGTTGAGTCAGTGTTACTGCAAGTTACAGCTTGTCAATCACTACAATACATTGATACATAGCGATTGAGCTAAAAAGCAACTTCAGATTAGCTCTCAGATGAAGAACTTTCCGTAACATCAATCCCAACTTTCCCTTTAAATAAGTTAATTCTCAACATACTTGTCAATAAGTCACAATCTTTTTCTGACTGATAATGCTTGAAAGCCTCATGCAATCCCAACTTACGCTTGCTTATCACTTTGTCAGAGGAGTAGTTCAAGCTAATATGTAACGGATTGCCAATCCTGATCTGAGGAGATTTGCCTGGATAAGAGATAGTGTATGAGCCTCGTTTTGAATGATTGGTTTCAAACTACGTAGTCAAGAGACATTGGGAGAACTTACCAGAGCTATGAGTAAACTAAGTATCATTTTGCTTTCTAGTCCAACAATATTGGGTTCTATGTTGTTAATGCTCTTTTCTGACAAACCAGCTGAGGCTAGAGAGGTAGAAGAGAATCCGATACTGCAAAAAACTCAAACTGCATCTCAAGCGAATCTTGGTTGCAATCGCGCAGTTTGTACGGGAAACACCCATCTCGCTAACTTTGAGCGTACATTTGTCGCCTCAGATGTGCAATCAGAAGCAGAAGATTTTTCTAATCTGGAAAGAACTCCTGAAGGGCATCTCATTTTAGAATTTACTGAAGAAGAAAGTGACGCTGCGATCGCTTTATTTGGCTGTGACTGCGTTAAGTCTCTTAATGCTCTGCGTCAAACGCGAGGAATTGCTATTGGGGTTGAAGGAAATCGAATTTTACCTGGGCCACCGATTAAAACTTGTAGTGAAAATAGATTGAAGACAGATTCTCAGTAATTCAGCTCTCGCTCCGTATTTTTGTATTTTCTCTTCAAATCACAGGAAAAGCTACAATCTCTGTGCGTCTCCCCGTCTGTAACAATTAAGGGTGTTTAGGCGGACATGATATGACTCCCGACTCCCGAATTTCTGGT
>JBAUJE010000172.1:0-28447 GCA_049683475.1 Coleofasciculaceae cyanobacterium
GGCCAGAGTTCGAGGCGTTCGAGGTTTTTTAGGGGGATTTTTAATAGTTGGCAGATTTCTATCCTTAGTTGTTCTAAGGGTAGGTTTTTTGGGTTAACGAACCCGGATGTCAAGAGGTTTTCTGACATGGCTATCACCTTATTTGGCCGTTTTAGAATTTAGAATTTAGAATTTAGAATTTAGAATTTAATTCTGCGTTCTGCGTTCTGCATTCTGCATTTTTTGCCAAAATTTAAGCCACCCCGCACTTTTTCAAGATGAGTCGAGGTGGCCTGGGATAGCATGACTAGCTAGGCCTCCGGGACTGGTGTTATCAGTTTTGGGGGTTAGCCTTTCAGGAGCTTTGGTAGAGCTTCTGAGGGCTGGGAGATATTTGGCTGTAAATTATTGACTCAACTAGATTAGCAGATTTTGGGTTTTTGGCAAGTTGAGATTTGTTAACGGGGGAAGGCCGATGGCAGAGGGCAGAGGGCAGAAGGTAGTGGGGAGTGATGCGGAGTAATGGTAGGGTGGGCAAAGACAATACCTTAACGACTCAAATTACTAACTAGATATTTGCCCACCCTACTCCTATAAGATTTCTCTGTTGCCTGTTGCCTGTTGCCTGTTCCCTTAAAAAGAAAACTAACTCCCCTCAACGGGGATGGAAAAAACACGGGGTATAATTAATAGCCGGAAATGCTCTAACCTTCCGTTCCCCGTTCCCTAAAAATCACAGTGCCAGAAACAATCTACTTTCAAGTACCAGCCAAACCAGTGCAAATCGGCTTTGCTTTTTGGTTACAGTGGATTTTAGTTACTCTATTCGGCTTTTTACTCAGCCTACTAGTTATAGAAATCGGTGAGAGTCCCCATCTTGGCATCAGAGAAGGAGTTATTGGCGGTGCAATAATTGGCTTAACTCAATTCCTGGTTCTTAGAGGACATATTAGACAAGCTTGGTGGTGGATAGTAGCCAGTATTATTTGTTGGGGATTATTAGGATTGAGCAGTCTTAGTCCCCTCGGTTGGGTTGTACCCAGAACCACGCTTTTTAGTGCCAGAATATTTTATGGTGCTTTATTCGGAGCTTTAATTGGAATTGGTCTAGGAGTACCACAATGGCTAGTACTAAGACCGCGAATACCAAAAGCTTGGCGCTGGATACTGATGAGTAGTTTATGTTGGGCAATTTCTCTAGCTTTCGGCTGGACAGTAGGAGGTATGTTACGTCTACTCAGCCAACTTTTTTTAGGTGATGTTGTCGGTTTAACTCTGGCTTGGCTAGCGGTGGGTATCCTCCAGGGAATTGCTTTAACTGGACTATTGCAAGATGCAACTTACACTAAGTTTTATCAGTAGAGATAAAAATGCTCTTACATTAGAGCGAGTTCTGAGTAGTTGCCGTAGTTTTCCTGAGAAGTTTGTCGCACGGGAATTTCCATAATAAATTTAGCTCCCTTTCCAGGGGAAGATAAGCACTTCAAACGTCCGCCGTGCTTTTCGACGATAATTTGATAACTAATCGATAAACCTAGTCCTGTTCCTTTACCAACAGGTTTAGTGGTGAAAAACGGATCAAATATTTGCCGTTGTCTGTTTTTCTTTATTCCCGAACCATTATCACTAATATGAATAGCAACCCAATCCTCATTAATTAGTTCTGTGTAAATTGCGATTTGTGGAGATAGATTTTTTCTTTCCTCTACTTCCTCTTCTAGAGCATCAATGGCATTACTAAGAATATTCATGAATACCTCATTGAGCTGTCCGCCGCAACAGTTTACTTTGGGAATTTGGCCATATTCTTTGCTCACGGCAATTTCTGGTTTCCCAGCTTTTGCTTTGAGGCGATGTTGTAGGAGCAGCAGGGTATCTTCAATACCTTGGTGAAGGTTAATCGGCTTATATCCAGCGGTATCAAGATGAGAGAAATTCCGCAGCGATAGCACAAGTTTATGGATGCGATCTGCACCAACTTTCATCGAATGCACGAGTTTTGGCAAGTCTGCCATGACAAAATCTAAATCAATCTCCTCAGCTTTGGCTTGAATTTCTTCGAGGGGTTGAGGGTAATGCCGTTGGTAAAGATTCAGCAAGTCTACTAAATCCTGGATGTAGAGTGTCGTATAGTTAAGATTACCCGTAATAAAGTTCACCGGGTTATTGATTTCGTGGGCAATTCCTGCCACTAACTGTCCCAAACTTGACATCTTTTCCGACTGCACTAGTTGCGCCTGGGTCCTCTTGAGTTCGTGCAAAGTTTGCTGCAACTTCTCCGTTTGCTCTCTTAACTGTGCTTCAACTTGCTCTCGCTCGTTAATTTCTTGTAGTAGTCGCTGATTAGTTTCCGAAAGCTCAGCAGTACGCTCTAAAACGCGCTGTTCTAGTTGATTATGAGCCTTTTGTAGAGCTAGTTCTACTCGCTTGCGTTCGGTAATATCTCGCACCACCTTAGCAAAGCCACGCAACTGTCCCTTTTTATCCCGCAGTGCGGTAATAATGGCATGAGCGCAAAAGCGGGAACCGTCACGACGGATACGGTAACTTTCATCTTCAAAGCGGCCAGTAGTAGCAGCCAGATGTAATTCCAACTTCGGCTTGCCAATTTGAATATCTTCAGAAGGATAAAAGCGAGCAACAGGCTTACCGATAATTTCCTCTTCCCGATAGCCGTTGATTCTTTCTGCGCCTTGATTCCAACTGATTACCCGTCCCTCCGGATCGAGCATATAAATGGCATAGTCGTTGACATTTTCTACTAAGCAACGAAAGCTTTCCTCGCTATCTCGCAAGGCTTGTCGCGATCGCTTACTTTCGGTAATATCTCTAACAACAGCGTGGACAACCTGCTCTATTTCACAAAATGTGGCATTCCATAACAACCACTTATAAGAACCATCTGCACAAAGATAGCGATTTTTAAAGGAAATGGTTTCCGAGTCAGAGGCTAATTTCTGAAATTTTTCCAGGGTTAACCAGCGCTCATCAGGATGAATGAGTTGATACCAGGGTTGGGCCAAAAGCTCTTCATTGGTAAAACCGAGGGTTTCCTCCCACCTCGGATTAAGTTCCCGGAAGTAACCATCGCCACCAATCGCACACAGCATATCCAGAGAAAGCATAAAGTAACGATCAGTCTGCAACAGTGCCCCCTCGTGGCTCTCGGTGCTTTGGGCTTCGGGTAAAAAATTTAACATTTTCCAGGTACGAGATTCTCTAACCAGAATCTTTCCAATTCGGCAATGGGAATAGTTAGATGCCGCTCAACCCTGATACTCAGATATTCTTAAATCTTATTGAAGATTGTCAGATTCTCGCTAATTTCTATAATTTAAATTTCTTAGGAAATAGATTGGAATAAACTATGGCAAAGAAGCCGGGGATAGTAGTGAGGTCGGTCATTAGTTTACGTTAAGGATTGATTGGGTAGGGGCGCACCGACGTGCGCCCTTTGCTTTGCCACCGACGTGCGCCCTTTGCTTTGCTCATATTTCCCGCCCCATGAATTGGGCGTATGCAATACGCCCCTACAGTCCATTGGTATACTCATCCCATCACCGCTCATTACTCATTACTCCTTACTCATTACTCCTTACTCCTTACTCAAACTTACCCCCCTGTTGCTATAATCAAAGCAAGTTTGAAAACAATCTCTTATGGTAGCCACCCCCCAACAATGGCCCAAAATGACTATCGAGGAATATCTCGAATGGGAATCTAAACAGGAGATTCGCTACGAGTATGTATATGGCGAAGTCTTTGCCATGACGGGCGGTACAATTCCCCATAACGATATTGCTCTTAACTTATATACCGCCTTACGTCCACATCTGCATTCGAGAGGTTGTCGAGCGAATGTCTCAGATGTAAAGGTGCAAGTTAGTCCTAACAGCATTTACTACTATCCTGATCTTATTGTCAGTTGTGACCCTCAAGACCTTAATGCTCGCAAGTTTATTCAAAAGCCTAAATTAATTGTAGAAGTCCTTTCCCCTGGTACAAGCGCTAAAGATAGGGGTGAAAAATTCACTTACTACCTGGCAATTCCAAGTTTGCAAGAGTATATCTTGATTGACTCGGAAAAAATCTCTGTCGAACGTTACTCTCGCGGAGAGGGAAGAATGTGGCTTTACTATCCCTACCAGGCTAACGATACTATCACTTTATCAAGCATTGAATTTGAGCTTCCTATCGAATTGCTCTATGAAGGTGTTGCATTGGAAACAGACCAATAAAAGCACACCTAAATTTTGCCTTGAGCCAAAATAGAACAGTTCTCTTGCATAGGAGCAGTAACTGTGACTGTTCAGCTATCTCAACCAGACTTCCAACGATTGACTCGCATTGTTCAGAATTTACCCGACTTTGCCAATGTACGCGATCGCAGACGCTTGGTTGCAGGGGCCTTAGAAGGTGTACCCCAAGCGAATGTCATCCTCGCACGGCTAGATTTAGATGGTTCCCCAATGGGCATTTCTGTAGAAGTGGTTCGCTTCTTGTCAGAGTTCGGACAGGTGGCTTACGGAAAAGAAGCCTTAAGCGTTTTCCTCAACTATATTCAGCCATTTACTGGCGATAAAGATTCAGACTTCATTTTTGAGTTATTTCAGAATTATCCCCTCAATGTCCCAGCCACTCCTGACCGCTTAATTGACCGTTGGCGGGGAACGAGTAGTATAGCTGATGTAAGGGTGGGCAAGATCAATCAACTATATTATAAGCTTTTCAAACTATCTAGCTCTTGCCCATAGTAGAAAGAGCAGAATAATTGAAGCTGGCAAGGAAAAAATTGCGACAAGAGTACAACTTGGCAGTGATTCAGGCAATCGTCATGCTGACAATAACTTGATTAAAGATATTGCCATGGGAAGCCAAATAACTCTTTGCTTAGGCACAAAAGCTATTAGTTTTGCAGCATAATTTGTCTAATTTGTTTCAGAATACCCATGATGTCATAAAGTTGATTGCGATGGGGGAGAAGTAGGGAGAAGATATTAGATAAGTCGTATTGAGGGTTATCTATTTTCGATAGTTTAATAAACTGGAACTCATCGCCGTTGGTGATTAATCCGTAGACAGGGCGTTGTGGGTTGGGGTTTCCCATCATGTAAGTGAGGGCTTGGGGTAAGGCAACGGAGAAGGCAATAGTTGATTTAGATTCGACGACTAATACCCAAAGTTGCTGTTGAATAATTAGGGTGTCGATGCGTCCTCTAAGTAATTCGTCTCTGTCTTCTAGGAGTAGTTTTACTTCAGGTTCTGTGGTGATAAAGAAGGGTTCATCATATAAACTGGCTAGGGTTAATAAGGGGGAAATTACTAAGTGATTAATGGTTCCTTCTGCTAAGGAACCGCGTTCTCTATGGCGCAGAAATCGGTTTCTAATTTGGTCTAATGTGGCTATTTCTGAGTCTGTAAGTTCGGGTAAATCTTGCCTAAACTCTGAGGAAAACTGCTCGTTGGTTGTGGGAGTCAGATTAAATCTTTCCCGGAGGTCAAGTAAGCTGGTGATAGTTTTTGATATAGGTTTGGTCTGTACCATAATTACTCTAATTTTGTAACTATATATCGTAGGGTAGGTAAGATAAATCGGACAAGGGAGATTTTAGCTGGTCAGTATTTTTGCCAGCCTGCACTAGCCAAAATGCTGTCTCCAACTGTACTACCTTGGTGTCTTACGCCAGCCGTAAATTTAGACTAAGCTTTCCACGTTCGCTAATCTCTTAGCCTAGCAAGGAGAAATTTAGCGATCGCCTTTGGCGCTACGCCCTGCGTAATCGCAACCCTCAAAGATCTGTTACAGAAACTTTGGAAAGCCTTACTAAGTCATAATTATCAGCTTTAATCGAAGAATAAGGCAGAAGGGGAAAAGTCATGGAAGACATAGGTAGATTTCTTAAAGTAGGGTTGCAGTTGCTGCTACTACTGATACTCGTCCTCGGAATTACCGCCTGTGACTTCCTAAAAATTAGCCCAGGAACAGAACCCCTAGCCAAAGTTGCTTCCTTACCCCTACCAGAACTACCGGACTGGATTGAGCAAATTTCCCCAACGGGAGAGGCTGAACCCCTGGCCCAAATTCGTATCCGCTTTAAAGAACCCCTCATTCCAATTGAAAGTCTAGAGAGTGATAAACAACAACAAATATTACAAAAATTTGACCTAGTACCACCTCTTCCGGGTAAGTTTCGCTTTTTAACTCCCCGCATGGTCGGATTTCAAGCAGACCTTGCATTACCTAAAGCAACACGGGTTAAAGTTACCCTCAAAGCTGGCTTAGAAGATTTAAATAATCATCGTTTAGAAGAAGATTTAGCTTGGACTTTCCAAACTGAACAGATTAAATTAACTAATTTACCAGGTAAAACTAATCCAGAAGCCACAGTCGAACCTATTGATATTGAGCCAAGTTTAGAATTTACTTCTAATACCAAACTAGATTTAGCTTCTTTGCAAGAACACCTAAGTCTAACTCCCCAAGGCAAGCAGCAACCAGTATCAGTAAAAGTTGCCCTCCAGGAAGAAGAAACCCCTCCTGATTCTCAACAACCTCAGCAGCAATTTGACCCATCTCAACGTAACTGGGTTTATACCATCCAACCTCGCAGAAATTTAGCCGAAGCAACTACTTACAGTTTAAAAATTGCCCCAGGTTTAATGCCAGAGGGAGGTAATTTACCAACGGAAGTCGCCACTGTCAGTGAGGTAACTACCTATGAACCCCTAACCTTGAAAAAAATTGAGGCTCCAGGGGAATACGGACGCTTTGTTAAAGGTGATCCACGATTAGAATTTAATAATGGCTTAGTAGCAGAATCAGCTGTAGAAAATATTACCATTAGCCCTCAGCCTAAAGAAACCAAGAAGTTAATTCAAGCAGGTAATAATAGCCCCTATGTCAGTATTAATCCCTGGATATTAGAACCCGACACCACCTATACAATTACCATTAAACCTCAACTCAAAGATAAATTTGGGCAAACCTTCGGCAAAACTATCACAGAAAAATACAAAACTGGAGATTTGGCCGCTAGTATCTGGGTTCCCACTGGTTTAAATATTTTCCCCTCTAGTAAAAATTTAGAACTAAATATTGCGACGATCAATTTATCAGAAGAGCAATACCAAGCCACTTACCAAGTCATACAACCAACAGACTTAGTTTATTTTGATTCTCCTTATCCTCGTGGTAATGGTAATGATTTATTGCCTAAACCTGCTCAATGGTCTAACTTCAAGGCATCAGCTAATAAAAATCAGACTAATAAAATAAAAGTTCCCCTTAAAGAACAGCTAGGCGCTTCTACGGGTATGCTTGCTTATGGAGTGCAGGCAAAAACAAATCCTTACCAAGAAAAGGGTCAAGAAAAGCTGCGGGAAGACAGATTTTATGGATGGGTGCAACTAACTAATTTAGGAGTATTTGCCCAGTGGTTTCCTGACTCTGGTTTAATTCGAGTTAATCATCTCTCCGATGGTGCGGCGGTAGAGGGAGCAACTGTAGAGATTTATCAATCAAAATTAAATGCTAAATCTCGACCCCAACCCCAACCCTGCGCCACAGCTACCACCGATAAAACTGGCACGGTAAAGTTAAATAGCCAGGATTTACAACAGTGCATGTCAGCTGGTAAGCAATCATTTAGCCAACCACCTGAATTACTAGTAATTGCTAAAGAAAACCAAGACTGGGCTTTTGCTCGTAACTATCAATATAGTGGAGTTTACGAATACGGTCTTAATGCTGGTTGGTCAGATGGCAAACCCCAGTCACGAGGTACAATTTTCTCTGATAGGGAACTTTACCAACCAGGGGAAAAAGCTTGGTTAACAGGTGTTGCTTACTACCTGCAAAATGACATTCTAAAACAGGATAAAAATGTACCTTATAAGGTTACTTTACAAAGTCCTGATGGTAAAAAGACAGATTTAGGAACTAAGACAACTAATGAATTTGGTACTTTTTCGTTAGAATTACCTTTCCAAGCTAATCAACCTTTAGGCTACTACTCTTTACAGGCTAAGGGAGAAACTGGGGCGGAAATAAATGGTCAATTCCGTGTAGCTGAGTTTAAACCACCTAACTTTAAAGTTGAACTAGATCTAAATCAAGAATTTGCCACTGCAAACCAAACAGTTGAGGCACAAGCAGCAAGTAATTATTTATTTGGCGCACCTGTAGAAGCAGGAAAAATTAAATATTATGTGACTCGTTCCCAAACTAACTTTGCCCCCAAAGGTTGGGAACAATATTCCTTTGGTCGTCAGTGGTTCTGGCCTGAAGAAGCACCTTCTTTGCCTAGTGATGTTTTGCAGGTAAGTGCGGTATTAGATGAGCAAGGAAAAAGTTCACAAACTATAAAAGTTGCCGAAGATTTACCCTATCCTATGACCTATCGGGTAGATGCTCAAATTTCCGATGCTTCTAATTTATCGGTGTCTGATTCTCAAACTTTTACTGCACTACCTAGCAATAAGTTAATTGGTTTAAAAAGTAATTTTGTTGCCGAAGCTGGTAAACCTCTCGAAGTTACTATGACTGTCAACGACGCAACAGGTAAAGTCCTCAAAGGAGAACCAGTCCGTATAGAACTGCAAAAGATGGACTTTAGCAGTGTTACCCAGTTAATAGAGGGGGGTTATCAACCTCGTAATCAGGTAGAATATAAATCCTTGGCAGAAGTAGTAATGCGTTCTGGTGGTCCTGCAGACACTGTTTCTATTACTCCCCCTGAGTCAGGTTCCTATCGCCTCAGAGCTAATTTTGTTAAAGGTAAAGAAGCAACAGCAACTGATTTACAAATTTGGGTGACGGGGGAAGAGACTGTTTATTGGGGCGATCGCTTTGATAATAATCGTCTGGAAATTAAACTAGATAAAGACAGCTATCAACCGGGTGAAACAGCTAAAGCAATCATTCAGTCCCCTTACCCAGAAGCTGAATTATATTTTGCCGTAGTACGCCACCATCCCCTTTACCAAAAAATTAGTAAAGTTGAAGGTAGTGCGCCGGAAATTGAGTTTGAGGTAACTCCTGAGATGCTGCCTAATGCAGCAGTAGAGGCGGTTCTTGTCCGTCAAGGGGCACCCTTAGAACAAGTAGAAGTAGAAGAACCAGACAAGCTGGTACGTATTGGCTTTGCACCTTTTAAAACCAATTTGAGTGATAAATATTTAAAGGTACAAATTAAGCCAGAACAAGATTCCCTGGAACCTGGTGCAGAGGAAACCGTTCAACTAGAACTGAAAAATAGTCAAGACCAACCAACCTCAGGGCAATTTACGGTGATGGTGGTTAATGAGGCGGTACTGCAACTGACTGGCTATCGACCACCAGATTTAGTTGAGACAGTCTATGCAGAACAAGAGATTTCTACTCGTTTAAGTGATAACCGACCCGATGTTACCTTAAACCAAGCGTTGGCTGCATCAGCAGAAGCAAAAGGTTGGGGTTACGGTGGTGGACTCTCAACAGGAGGTGCCAGTACTCGTATCCGCAAAGATTTCCAGGCTTTAGCTTACTACAACGCTTCTGTCTTAGCAGATGAGCAGGGTCAAGCCAAGGTAACTTTTAAATTACCCGATGATTTAACCACCTGGCGAGTAATGGCCGTTGCTACTGATGGAGATATGCATTTTGGTAATGGTGAGGCGACATTTATTACTACCAAACCTTTGCTATCTAACCCCTTGTTACCTCAGTTTGTCCGTCCCGGCGATCGCTTTGAGGCGGGAGTGGCAGTAACTAATAATACTGAGCAAAGGGGTAATCTGAATATCAATGCATCCCTAGCTGGTAATCTCCAATTTGCCGACAACTCTAAAACTAGTAAGACTTTGCGTACTAAAGCAGAGTCAGGCACCAAAGCTTACCGTTTGCCTCTAGTAGCCACAGCAGCCGGGGAGGGTAAAGTGCAGTTTATCAGTAAACTCAATAATCGGGCAGATGATGCTTTTGAGGTGTCTTTACCCATTAAACCCCTAGCCGTTACAGAACAAGTTGTAGAGTCAGGAACCACTGACAAACAGGTAAAGATTCCCTTAAATATAGATAAAAAGGTAGTTTCTGAGCAAGGAGGATTAGATATTTCCCTAGCCAGTACCTTGATACCAGAAATTACCGCACCAGCAAGGCAAGTTTTGGAGGAGGATGCTTTACCCTTCCTTGAACCAGCAGCCAGTCAATTAGCGATCGCAGCTAATTTGCAAATCCTCTCTGAGAAATACGGTCAGGCACTTACAGAGTTTAACCCCAATCAACAAGCTAGCCAATCCTTAGAACAATTACAAAAGCTACAACGTCCGGATGGTGGCTTCGGTTTTTGGCCGGGACAGGAACGTTCTGACCCCTTTGTCACTCCCTATGTTGCCGAAAGTTTAGCCCAAGCAGAGGCTGCGGGGTTAACCGTAGATGCGGGTATGGTATCTCGTGTTAAAACCTATTTGCAAAAAACTTTGGCAAATCCTGGTCAATATGACTTTTGCAAACAACAGCTATGTAAAAATCAACTGCGACTAAAAGGCCTGATAGCTTTAGCTGAATTGGGAGACAAGCGCAATGATTTCTTAGCTGATATTTACAGTCAGCGCAACCAGTTAGATCAAGTAGACCAAATTAAACTGACCCGCTACCTATTTAACTTCCCTCAATGGCAACAAGAAGGACAAACCCTCTTTAACCAGTTACAAGAAACCGTCTATGAAACAGGACGCACAGCTAAGGTAAATTTACCCCAAGGTTGGCATTGGTTAAGTTCAAATACTAGCGCCCAAGCTGAAGTATTACGCCTATTTATTGCCCAAGAGGCGAAACAGGAAGTTTTAAATCGCTTATTACAAGGACTGCTGACACTGCGGCGAGATGGCACCTGGCCAACCAGCTATGATAATGCCACAGCCCTGACTGCCCTGGTAGAATACAGTCAACTGCAACCCACACCCCCCAACTTCCAGGCGACAGTGCAACTAGCGGGTAAAAGGCTAGCTTCTGAGAGGTTCCAAGGCTACAGCAACCCCAGTACGGAGTTAAATGTACCAATTACTGAATTACCGAATGGTCAACATGACTTAGTGCTAGAAAAATCCGGTCAAGGAACCCTACATTACCTCACCGCCTATCATTATCGCTTGAAAGGAAATCAACCTGGCCGTTTAAACGGACTGAGGGTAACGCGGGAAGTCCGCCCAGCTAACCAGGAAGAAGTCTTGCGTAAGGTGGGGCTTTATGCTGATGATGAACCTTTAACTGTGCAAGCGGGGCAGGTATTTGATATTGGTTTGCAGATTATTACCGATCATCTTGTTGAACATGTAGTGATTACAGACCACTTACCGGGAGGTTTTGAAGCAGTTGATACTAGTTTCCAAACAGCTACCTCTGCACTACAAGCCCAAGCAGATAGTTGGCAAATCAGCTATCAAACTATTTATCGCGATCGCATTACGGCTTATGCAGATCTTTTAGCGGCTGGTGTTTATAATCTGCATTATTTGGTGCGTTCAGTTACTCCGGGGGTGTTTGAATGGCCAGGGGCAGAGGTATATCTTAAGTATGCCCCGGAAGAGTTTGGGCGTTCGGCTTCTTCTGAGTTGGAGGTGCAGGAGTAATGAAGAATTTAGAATTTAGAATTTAGAATGCAGAATTAAGAATTCAATTCTGCATTCTTCTTTGGCTTTAAACCTGATTAATTAATTATCAATTGTCAATTGTCAATTATCCATTGGTAAAATACACTCACAATTCACTACTCGGACGTTGTGTATCAACCTTGGGAAAAGGAACTGAGTTCGTAATTGAACTTCCCACTTGTGGTGGGGAGATGGGGAGACGGGGAGACGGGGAGAGGTTAGGTTAGATTAGATTGACTGTTATTTGCTTATATCCTCCGGATGAATCACGGGGACTTTACGCATCACAGGGTAATTTTTTTAACCCTGTTCCTGCTGTCTACCCCTAGAAGTATTTAATAAGACCAGTCAGTTAGCAACTTAAAAGCTATGAAAAACTTGGGTAAGATAACTAACACCAAACCTGATCACGTATTTATTTTTCTAGAGATTTTTGCTTGCGAAGGAGGAATTCAAACCTACGTCAAAAATCTTTTGGAAGCTTACTTATCAATAGTGCCTCAAACTAGTTATAAAGCCGAGGTATTTTTACTTAGGGACAGTCCTGCCTGCGATAATCCTTTTGAGCATGAGGCACTCAAATTTCACTATTTACAAACTAAACCGCCTATGCTAGGGCGTTTAAAATTAGTAACTCAACTCTTACTCTGTCTCTTGCAACGCCGTCCCCAGCATGTTTTCTGCGGTCATATTAAACTTGCAGCTCTGACTCGTCTACTATGTAAACTATTGGGAATTCCCTACACAGTTTCCACCCATGGCAAGGAGGTGTGGTATCCTTTGCCCCAGAAAGAACGTCAGGCTTTGCTTGAAGCAGCAAATATCTGGACAGTTAGCCGCTACACCCGCGATCGCACCTGCGCCAAAAATGAGCTACCGCCCCAAAAAGTAAAACTCCTACCCTGTGTGGTTGATGGTAATATTTTCACCCCAGCTTCCAAGCCCCCAGAATTAATTAAACGCTATAGTCTTGAGGGAGCAAAAGTACTGATGACCGTAGCACGACTGTGGTCAGGGGATATTTATAAAGGTGTTGACGTGACAATCCGCGCCCTCCCCACCATTGCTCAAGCCTTTCGAGAAGTAAAATACTTAGTAGTTGGTCGTGGTGACGATCAGCCAAGACTAGCACAGCTGGCTAAAGATTTAGGTGTTGCCGATCGCGTTGTCTTTGCCGGTTTCGTCCCAACAGCAGAACTAGCAGATCATTACCGTGTTGCAGATGCCTACATCATGCCCTCTCAAGAAGGCTTTGGTATTGTTTATTTAGAAGCAATGGCTTGTGGTAAACCCGTACTAGCTGGCGACTCCGACGGTTCGGCAGATCCCTTACAAGACGGAAAACTTGGCTGGCAAGTCCCGCACCGAGAACCAGAAGCCGTTGCAGCTGCTTGCATTGAAATACTGACAAGAGAAGATCAACGCTGTAATAGTCAGTGGTTGCGAGAACAAACCTTAGCCGTCTTTGGCAAAGAAGCGATCGCCTTACAGTTAAAAGAACTGCTCGATGAAGTGAATTGAAAATAGAGAATTAGAGGGAACAGGGAACAGGCACTCTTGCAATAGGCACTCTTGCAATAGAAATCCCATTCATTGTTCGTTACCTCTAACTTCTTTCTTGTCCTCCCTTATCTTCCCCATCTCCCCCATCTCCCCCATCTTCCCCCTCACCTCATCACGCCTAAGCAAATCTGGACTAGGATGGAGATATCCCGTAATATAATGAATCCTCAGAAAAGACCGTGAATCAGGACAACTCTAAACTTCTTCAGTTCAACCTGTCTGGTTTGGGCTGTTGGCTTACTATCCTCACCACTTTTTTCTTGCTTGGAGCAGTTGGCTTAGGCTGGATTGTCAACGGTTTCTTGATTCTGATTGGGTTAATAGTAATTTCTCCAGTAATTGGCTTTCTGGCGTTTCGCTGGTGGTTAAAGCGCAACTTGGTTGAAGACCAATGTCCAGTCTGCGCCTATGAGTTTACTGGCTTCAATCAAACCGAGTGCCAGTGTCCTAACTGTGGCACACCCCTAAAAGCGGAAAATGGTCACTTCTTCCGCTTGACTCCTCCAGGTACGATTGATGTTGATGCGGTAGAGGTGGCAGTAAAACAGATAAAAGATTAACGTTCACTGGTGATAGAAAGTGTATAGGGATACTGACCACCAGCCGCCTCACCGACGGAAATTGAGTACTGACCTGGTTTCCAGAGTCCTGAGTCTTCAACCTTATGCTCGTCAGGTAATCCAGGAACACAGGTTCTAGAGTTAGGGCCTTCAATTAAGAGGGTTGGTTGACCTCCACCTTCTACGGTGAATTGCAAATAATCAATTTGTTCGTCAATCTGAATTACATGATTGGGTGTTGTGGCAATCATGCCGCAGTCGTTGCTATTTTCTGCTCCCCCGGAGGTTCCACTGAAAACTATCGGATCTTCTTGCTGTAGCCTGCTAATAGCAATTGTTTCACTGCGAACAACACCGGAGCTAGCCAAGAGCATAACCAAGGCAGTGGGAACAAGCATCCAGTCTTTAAATTTTCTCATATCTCCTCCCCCGACCTTTTGTCAAGTTTTCCTACTACTATTATCCCTAATTCCCGGACTTCTCGGATCGGACTTAGTGCCTGTTACTCAACTGTCACGTCAGGTTTGGGTGGAGACTGGGTGTAGGGGGTAGGGAAAAAGAAAGTTTTCAGTGAAAATGTAGATATGTAATAAGTATAGGAGGTAGACAATGCTAACGGACAAAGAGCAACCATACTCATCATCAGACCAGCAGCACCCTCAACTAGACCAAGGTAATTTAAATCACTCTCAATCTTTAAAGTTGATTTCAAATAAACTGGTTAATTGGTTTAATAGCCTGACAGTTGCTAGTAAAGCTGTGGTGGTCATTTTTGCCGCTGGTTTGGGGATGTCACTGTTGAGTAGTACGCTACAACTTGTTTCCTCTCTGATCAATCTGGCAAGCTTGGGAGTGATAATCTACTTGGTGTATAGATTTTTTGTTAGATCTAAATCTTCCAATTGAAAATTCTTTCCTCGCGGCATGAGATTTGAGCATGGCTAGCCCCACCATTAAAAAAGTCAAGCATCGCAAGGGCCGCCGGTTTTTGCCATTGCCACTTCACCTTGCTTTGCCACTAGTAAGCAGACGCTGTGTGGCTGTACTGTTGGAAGTCTCACTAGTTACAGCCTCAGGTCTGATTCCCTACAGCATTGGTTTGTATGCCAATCAGCACTACCATTCAGAACTAGTTCCCCTCAACCCAGTACTATCATCTACCGAAAAGGCGATCGCTCAAACTCTGGCTTACCCTTTGCGTGACAAGCAATCAAGACGGGTTGCACCTTTGACTAATTTATTTTGGTGCGCAGCTTTGGTTATGCCCTTAGGGATAGGTGGCTGGCAATTATACTTGCTGGGAAAAACAGGTAAAACTAAGCCTAAAGCTTGGTTAGGTATTCAGGTAGTTACAGCCTCTGGTGCTCCTCCAGGTTTAATCCGTGCAGTTTGGCGAGAAACTGTGGGACGCTATTCCTTTCCTGTGGGAGTGGCTTATCTACTCTGGCGCTATACGGGTGCATTTCCCGATTTAAGTATTTTGCTCGGACTGGCGGGACTGCTACTACTGGCAGAGTGCGCTAGCTCTCTGTTTAATCCTCGACGCCGCACTCTGCACGACCGATTATCGGGGACTTATGTTCTAGATTATCCTCAAACTTATTTGCCCGACCAATCACAGTTTAAGACTTGGCAACCGCTAAAAACTCAGCAGTCAGTAGAACTAGGTGAGCAACAGGTTGAAGGTTCTGTTTTTCATCGGGGAGAGTGGTTTCCGGAGACAGTTACCAATGGTCACAAGCCTCAGCAAACTATCAACACCATAGTAATTACCCCACAGCAACGAAGTTCTAACAATCTTTGGCTGTGGATGCGCCGCTATCCGGGTCTTACCCTCCTTATTACAGCACTTGTTTGTGTCGGCTCCTTGTTAGGAACCTTTGTAGGTACTCAAATCTACATTCAATCTCAGGCGAACCGTCGGGAATTCAAACAGCAGAAAAATGAAGTCTTTCTGACCCTAGTTAAACAGTTAAGTTCTACTTCGGCAACTGCCCTAGAAGAAAGGCAAGGAGCGATACTGGCACTAGCAAGACTTGATGATCCCCGTGCTGTACCTTTCCTGGTCGATTTACTCGGTCAAGAAAGAACTCCCGCTTTGATAGATACCGTTGAACAGGCAATGGTTAGTAGTGGCCCGGAAGCATTGCCCTATCTACAGCACTTGAATCAAGCTTTACAAAATGACCAGAAAGTGCTAAGTCGTAAAGGAGATTCTTGGGAGCTGAGATTAGTCACTTTACGCCAAAGGGCCACCAGCCGAGCGATCGCTAAAATTATTACTATCTACCCTGATCAAATTCACCATGCTGACCTTAGTCGTACTAATCTAGGTCAGGTGAGCAGTGGTTCGGCAATATTCACCCTGGTTCTAGATAATCTTGACTTGTCTGGTATTAACTTTCGCTCAGCCATTTTGTCCGGTGCCAGTTTACGCGGTAGCCGCTTCTATGGCATGGGCGAGGATCGACGCTTTGGCACTTTTGACGATTGGATTACTGATTTAAGTGGTGCTGATCTTAAAGAAGCTGATCTAACAGGTGCCATTCTTAAACAAGTTAGTATGAATCGCACCAATTTGCTACGAGCCACTCTCAATCGAGCAGATTTATCTGAAAGTCTTTTATTAGGTGCAAATCTTAGTAGTGCCAAGCTAATTGGTGCATCTTTGCGTCAAGCTGTTTTAGAAGATGCCAGCTTGACGGGGGCAGATTTGGGGGAAGCAACCTTAACCCTGGCTAACTTGCGCGGTGCT
This sequence comes from Coleofasciculaceae cyanobacterium, assembly GCA_049683475.1. Classification (GTDB taxonomy): domain Bacteria; phylum Cyanobacteriota; class Cyanobacteriia; order Cyanobacteriales; family Coleofasciculaceae; genus JBAUJE01. Next base: position 16,489 of record JBAUJE010000172.1, read on the forward strand.
AGTTTGGGAAGAGTCATCGCCGTCGGTGGGGATTTCTCCTTTGCTGATTTGACTAAATCAAGTTGGGAGGGTGCAGACTTGTCTAGGGCTAATTTACAAGAAGCTCAGCTGCAAGAGGCTAATCTCAGTTCAACAAAATTAGTTGGGGCAAATTTGAGAAATGCTCAGTTAAAAAATACCAAGCTGACTAATTCCAACCTGAGTTCTGCTGATTTGCGAGGGGCAAATTTAGCAGGAGCAGATTTTTTAGGAGTTAGCTTTGCAACTGATGCTCCTGTGGGGTCAAACCAATTTTTGGAAATTCCTGCCTCTGCTGAGTCAGCAGCTAAGGTACGGGGAGTAGATTTTTCCAGGGTCAAAAATTTAGATGTAAAGCAAATTAAATTTATTTGCACCCACGGGGGACGGCATTCTCAGTGTCCGTGAGTTGGGAGATGGGGGTAGAAAGAATTAAGAATTCAGAATTAAGAATTCAGAATTAAGAATGCAGAAAGATGGGGAGATGAGGGAGATGAGGGGATGATGGAGTGATGGAGTGATGGGATGAGGAGATGATGGAGTGATGGGGTAGCTGAATTTAGTCCAGTGTTGTTACTCTTCACCTCTTCACCTCTTCACCTCTTCACCTCCGTGTCTTCCTTGTCTCCCCTGTTCCCTGTTCCCTGTTCCCTGTTCCCTGTTCCCAATAGATAAACAATTAACAATTTTCCATTTTCAGAATATAGTTTTCTCTCAGTAGGGAAAACACGGTTGGATAGTTGTAATGAAAGAAAAAAGATATTTTTCCCGTAGAAACTTGCTTAAACTGGGTGCAGTTTCTTTGGGTACAGGGGTACTGACGGCGGGAGTTGGTTCTAATTTGGTTAAGCCGGAGCCAGTCTTTGCTCAGAATAATATGCTGCCAGATGAGGCTTTAGAAAAGCTAATGGCAGGAAATAGACGTTTTGTTGAGGGGAAACTGCAAAATCCTAACCGAGACTATCAACGTCTAACTCAGTTGGCGAAAGCTCAGGCTCCTTTTGCTTGTATTCTCAGTTGTTCTGACTCGCGGGTTCCCCCTGAGATTCTTTTTGACCAAGGACTGGGAGATTTATTTGTAGTTCGAGATGCAGGAAATGTTGCTACTCCTGAAGAAATTGGTAGCCTTGAATTTGGTACTTTATTATTAGGTGCCAAGGTAATTATGGTACTTGGTCACGAAGAATGTGGAGCCGTTAAAGCGGCAGTTGCTGGGGTTCCTGTTCCTGGTCAAATCTCTAGTGTTTTATTTGCTATTCAGCCAGCAGTGGTTAGCTCAGAGGGACAAGCGGGTAATCGGATTGATAATGCTGTAAGAGCTAATATTATCTGGCAAATGGAGAGATTGAAAAAATCTGCGGTAATTTCTGATTTAGTTGAGGAAAATAAGTTGAAACTGGTTGGTGGTCGTTATGATTTGAATACGGGAGAGGTGGCAATAATTACTCCCGGCTAGCCCATTTTAAGCTGAGTTAGCAAAAAACCTATGACTCTAGCAGTTTTTTATCTCAGTCTGACTATTAAATTCAACAGGTAAATCAGACTGGTCTACCAAGACTAACTGATAAGGTTGAGTTAATGCTTGGGTAGTCATACAGTTAGTTGCTGGTTGTCTCTCAACATATTCTACTAATATCTGAGCGTTGCTAACTGTTATTTCTTGAATTTGAATTTCGTAGCCACCAGTATTTCTAGTGCCAAGACCTACACCAACCACCATTTTCTCTGTAAAGTCAACTGGCGGTGGAGGTAAGGTTTCTGATTGATTACCTTGTAATTTACTCCAAAAATTATCCCAACTAGATTTGTCTTTAATAACTGTTTCAAACGGTTCCTCTATAGCTGAGTAATATTTTTGTTCAAGATTTTCAAACTTTGTCTGAGAAGCTGCGCCGGATTCTGACGGGGAACAACCCCAAACCAAGCCAACAGCTAGTAAAACTAAAATAACCGATAAAATCGGTAATACTTTTTTTGATTGTGTCATTATTTTGGTCCCTATTAAGGCTTATCTTACTCAGGAAGTTGTAAGCAAAATCGCTAATGCAAAATTGTTAAGGATTTCTCAACCATCCCCTCACCTCTTATAACTAAGCCTTCATCGGATCGCAGCGTATTTCTAGCAAGAAACCATCCGGATCATAAAAATAAATTCCTCTTCCTGTGGGGCGAGTAACTGGGCCATGATCAATCAGGACTTGCTGCGATCGCAACACTTCAACTGCTTGGTCAAATAATTCTGGCGCGATATCGAAAGCTAAATGATTAGCACGGGTAAAGGCACGCTTGGGGTCAGAATCTGGCGGTGCAAGTTCAGGTTCCCAGAACAAGTCAAGGACAGTGCCATCAGGCGTGATAAAGTTAGCAACTTTACCTTTTGCTACCAAGTCCTTAAGTGTCGTCGGCACCTCGTCCCCTGTCAACTCATGCAGACCTAAAATACTGCCATAGAAATGGCGCGATGTCTGCATATCACTAACGTTGAAAGCAATATGGTGAAACCGACGTAGAATGCCTGGACTAAGTTGAGCGTTGAGGGAGTTAGGGCTAGATAGCATAACTTGTCAGCTGTATACTAACCCTAGTCTATCTTAATGGAAAAATTGTCAATGGGGGATGAAAAATTGATTAACAATTAACAATTAAAGATTTACTATTTTCTAGCTTAAAACTTCCTCGCAGTCTGGGCAACTGGATCAAATTCAAAGCGACGTAATGGGTCAGTTTCACCATACAAATTGAAAGTAACTGTTGGTTCGTTTCCTACTGATTCTACACAGTGAATTGCCTCAGACGTAAAGCTGATAATATCTCCAGGCTGTAAAATCTGTTCTCTAACAGACTCAATTTTTGTCTTACCTTCTTGGTCTTTACCACGTCGCCAAAAGGTGTTTTTCTCCTGACCTTTTAACACTCCCACTATTCCCCAAGTGCCGTGGTTATGAATAGTCGATACTGTTCCTGGTGAGAATGTTACCGTTTGCACCGTCAAGGGAAAACCTAGCTCATCGTAGAGTAACTTAACCGAGGTGCCAGTTTCAGGGCAAGGTTCTGGATACTGAGTTTGTACCCAGTAGGAGTTAATAATTAACTGTCGCACCAGAGTACGAAGTCGGCTAAGAATACTATTTTCATCATCCTCCTTTATGAGGATATCTTCTACCTCAGTCAAAAAGCGATAGAGTCGATAATCTTCTCTTAACAAATTCCAGGCTCTAATCGGTTGACAGATTTGCAAGTTTCCGTCTTCAGCCACAAAGAAATCTTGATTGCCCATAATATTGGCACCCTTAATTGCCTGAACAAATATGATTTAAAATCAACAGATTCAAGTTAACTGAAAATATAAGCTTTTATTTAATAAATTTCTGTTCATCCCTAACTTCAGCTTGTTCAGTAGCCAGAGGGGGATTGGCTTGGGGGTTTTAGGTTCAGGAGATTGGTTGGAATTGAATTATTCTGGCATGAGGGTTTTTCTCTTCGATTGAGGTTGACTCTATTTGAAAAACATTGCGCTATCAATTAAAATTATCCGTCTCTCCGTGTCCCCGCGTCTGTGCGTCATCTTGTTGTAGACAAACCAGTCGGTACACTCAAACCCTTAATTTCCACCTGCCTTTCTTGCAACGTCAACCCCTTACTCTGCACCAAAACACCAAAACCACCTAATCCCAGCGGGTTGATCAAATCATGTAATGCCTGACGACGCTGCATAATTCTCATTACATCTTTCCCCGTGGCCAGAGTATCACCTGCAGAAGAAAGTTGAGAGAGGCGATCGCCTAATCCCAATGCCATTAAAAATAATCCCTGCTGAGTAAAACCCACCCTCGATAAGCCACACAACTCACCTTGGCGCTCTACGGCAGTAAAATTTACGTGAGCTGTTAAATCTTGCTCTCCTATATATATATAGGGATCGTCATGATACCGATGGCGATAATAGCACTGCAAAGTACCATGATGACGTGTACTTAAGTAATAACGCTCAGCTGTGTAGCCATAATCAATCGTAAACAGAAACCCCCGCTTCAGTTTACTAGCAACAGTTTCTAACCAATTAAAAGCGGCTAAATTAACTTCAGAGCGATAGCCCTCTGGGTAAGCACCTGAAAATAAATCAATTCCCACAAAATCAAAATAGTCCCTCAGTTGAGGTGTAGAAATATTACCGATAACCTCGACAAATTTAATTTCATTTTCCTCAGCACTAGCTGTTGTGACATATACTTCCCTTAACTCCCCCTCTTCCAACACAAATTGATGTACAGGGAAAGCATCAACTAACTCATTAGAAAAACAGCAACCCACTATCGATTTTTCTGCTATTTCTTGCCAAGAACACCAGTGCAGCTTGACAGGATTCGGCAGTTTTAATTTCTGCAATAGTTGCTGCTGTTGAGTAATTAATCCTTGCGCCTTTTCTACAATCAGATACTCCAGCGCCGCCAAACAGTCTGGATAATTCCGATGCAGATGAGTCAGAATATCTGCCGCCAAAAGCCCTTGTCCGGCCCCTATTTCCACTAAGGTAAAGGGTCTGGGTTGCCCCAAAATATGCCAAACTTGCACAAACTGCTCAGCTAGTAATTCACCAAAATCCCTAGCCAAATTAGGAGCGGTAACAAAGTCACCACCTGCCCCAATATTTACAGCTCCAGTCGCATAGTAACCCTGTTCCGGATGATATAGTACCAAGTCCATGTACTCAGCAAAAGTAATACGTTGGTTTGGTGCTGCGGCAATTCGCTTGGCAATTAAACTGCACAGAGGTTGGTTACCCGTAGTTGCTATCACAAACTCCTAATATTGATGAGGTACATTCAATTTTATTACCCCGACTCCCTAAAACCCCTCAACTCTATATCTTACTAAATAGAGAAACGCTATAATCCTAGTTCTCTTTGAGAAATGCTTCTACCTCTTCTACGGTAGGTTGAGCTGCGATCGCTCCTGGTTTAAGAGTGGTTAGTCCCCCCACGGCACTGGCGTATCTGACAACTTCTTTGACAGAATCTGCACTATTAAGACACTTCATTCCTTTCTGATACAGCTGATGGACAAAACCAGCTACAAAACCATCACCTGCACCAGTCGTATCTTTTGTATCGAGAGAAAAAGCTGGCAGTATACCTTCGTTCTCACTCAAGCAATACTTAATCTCTTTATCTCCGTCAGTAACTAGTACACCTTCTATTGAGCCGAGTCGATGAGTAATGGCACCAGCATCGTCAGTTTCAAATAGTAACTCTGCTTCTTCCTTGGCAATTTTGAGAAAATCAATCTGTTTCAGGTATTTTTTAATTAGGGGTGGCGCTCCACTTGGATCAGGCCAAAACATGGGTCGCCAGTTAACATCCATGACAGTTTTAACATCATACTGTGCTGCCCATTGGAGGGCTTTGTCAATTGCTTGACGGGTTTCTGGATATGCTAACTCCAAAGTTCCCAAAACTAAGAAATCAGCTTCTGCAAACAGGGACTCAGGTAACTTTGATGCCTGGAGGAAGGCATCAGCAAACTGTGTAGTATCTAACTCACCAAAACCAGCGAAGGAGCGATCGCCTTTTTCTGAACGCACAACGTAAACTTGCCTAGTTGGTGCTGTTTGATGACGTTGGATGCCTGTGCTATTTACGCCAACATCTTGCAGGAGTTTAACTAAGCTGTTTCCTGGCTCATCTTCACCCACGCAACCCACAAAGCCTGCGGGGGTTCCCAACTTAACCAAAGCACAGGCAACATTGGCAGGAGCGCCTCCTGGGTACGCTGTCCAGGATTCTACCTCTTCTAGAGGTCTTCCCAACTGATCAGCGAGTAGGTCGAATAATATTTCACCGAGGCAGAGTACACGAGGATTGGTCACGGCTGCATACCTATAACTTCGTCTTAGATTAGCAGAGGTTTAAACTTAATTAGCTTCTCGTTATTGACTATTTGTTCATCGGCTCAGACGGAATGCTACAGACAGATTCAATATTCAGTCTGGTTTTTCCCTGAGTAATTTAGATAAATCTTGACAATGGCAATTAAGAATTTGCTAGCAGACAAAGGTGCCAGTTTTAGTTCTTAATAATTAATTTTTTGTTAAAAATTAGTAATGCAAACCGAATCATACTGCTGCTAATTAAGCGATCGCTCCGTTTTTCTGGTAATTAAGAAATGGTTATTAAAACTTAAGTATTAGTCAAGCCTTGTCAGGGAGAAGAGCTAAGAGATCAATTAAGCTTCCCAACTAACTTTTCCCGTACACGATAAGTACAAATACTGGTTACAATAACAAAAAGACTTATTATTAGACTTTTTTGTAGATATACCAAGGGCAAAAATACCTATGGCTGGTGGCGAGTCTAATACTCCTACGTCTCTCTCAAGTCGCGAACTACAAATTATTGACCTGGTAGCCTCTGGTTTAAGCAATCAAGCAATTGCTCGGAAGCTGGAAATTAGTAAGCGCACCGTTGATAACCACATCAGCAACATCCTCACCAAGACATCAACGGAGAACCGGGTTGCACTAGTACGTTGGGCGCTCAAGTGGGGCAAAGTTTGCCTTAATGATGTCAACTGCTGTGCCTTACCTAAGGTAAGTGATGACATGCTTTCGTGAGGTAACACTAGTAACGCAAACGTTAAAGTGAAAAAACTTCCGTTAACCAATCTACTTTTCGAGTCGTGCTGCCATGACTAATACAGCTACTGCGCAAACTGGCAATTTCCCAGACTTTGATTTTCCTTTTCCTCAACCAACACAAGATACCGACTTACTTAGACAGTTGGATTTTGTGCCTGGTCTAAAAGAAATGCTCCTGCTGCGTCAGGTTCATGCTCTAGAACATGCTACTGTTTGGGTTTTGAGTGAAAGGACAGCTACACAGTTCCATAACTCGGATAATGACACTCTAGGGGGTTTATCCACCGATCAAGGCTTTTATCTGTACGGTCAGGTCAGCTTAACTGATTTGAGAAGAGCTGTACCCGTTGCCTTAGAACGCCTGACTCGTGGAGAATGGAATTTAGCGCTACATCCACGCTGTGGCACTAACCTCTCGGTTAGCATGTTGCTAACTGCCGGATTAGCGTTAGGAACTCATTTTATCCTGCCGCGATCGCCTTTTGAGCAAATGATTGGTTTTGGTTTAGCCGCAGTCACTGCTACTCAACTAGCACCGGAGCTAGGTAGCCTAGCTCAAAAGTACCTGACTACTGCTATTCCTTTTAACTTAAAGATTGAGGAGATTACGCCAGCATCTGACCTGTGGGGGCGTGCATCCCACTTCGTTGGGGTACGCTGGAAGGATTAAACTGAAGGCTAGTAAGTCCATAACTAAGACAAAAATAGCGTCTCAAGCAGGTAAATATTAATAAAACTTAAAAACCGAATGTAACAGACAGCCCTAATCAAGTAGTACGCTGTAGAACTAGAGTTAAAAGGAAAATTTTTTATGGTTGCACGCAAAGACACAGTTCGGATACTCAGAAAAGAATCTTACTGGTATCAGGATGTTGGTACAGTAGCTACCGTAGATAAGAGTGGTATCAAATACCCAGTGATTGTCCGCTTTGAGAAAGTCAACTACGCAGGTATCAATACCAATAATTTCGCCGAGAGCGAACTAGTTGTGATTGGCTCAGCTCCCGGTAAGAAAAAGACAGCAACTTCTCCTAAAGGTAAAGAAACCACAACCGCAGCCCAAGCCCGTACAACTGGTACTGAGGCAAGAGATCCTAATGTTGGAAAAGCACCGAAAGCTGACGGTCAAACAGAAGGTGATCCTAACCAAGGTACAGAGTCACGTTAACTAGTGCCAGAACTGCCTGAAGTTGAAACAGTCCGTCGGGGCTTAAATAAGCTAACTTTGGCACAGGAAATTCAGGGTGGAGATGTGCTGCTTGAGCGCAGCATTGCCCACCCTCTTTCTGTCAATGGGTTTTTAGCGCCTCTCAAGCATGTCACCATTACCACCTGGCAACGGCGTGGCAAATACCTACTTGCTCAACTTACTAAATTAGATAAGTCTGAAGCCGGGTGGTTAGGAGTCCATCTGCGTATGACTGGTCAACTACTATGGCTAAATCAAGATGAGCCGTTGCAAAAACACGCACGAGTGCGATTATTCTTTCCCGATGGCAAAGAATTGCGCTTTGTTGATATACGCACCTTTGGCAAAATGTGGTGGGTGCCTCCGAGGGAAGCTCCCGAAAATATTATTACTGGACTTAAGAGACTTGGGCCAGAACCATTTTCCCCAGAATTTTCTACCGAGTACTTAGTCAGCAAACTGCAAAATCGTCAAATTTCTATTAAGACAGCACTTTTGGATCAAGCACTGGTGGCAGGGGTTGGCAACATCTATGCAGATGAGGCTTTGTTTTTAGCCGGTGTTATGCCCAAAACCCCCTGCGGGGCTCTGCAAACAGAACAGATTGATGGTTTACGCATAGCCATTATCCAAGTTTTACAAAAAGGAATTGACTCCGGTGGTACTAGCTTTAGTAATTTTCTCAATGTGTTGGGAGTTAATGGTAACTACACTGGTTTAGCTTGGGTATATGGTCGTAGAGGACAACCTTGCCGTGTCTGCGGCACCCCCATCGAACGACTCAAGCTAGGGGGACGCTCATCTCATTTTTGTCCTAGCTGTCAGCCGGAAAAAGCTTAAAATTTTATAGATGCGACTGGAAAACCTTAAGGACGGGATTATAACTTATGGCAGACAAACTCAAAAAAGGCAGCTTTGTGCGCGCCATCCGGGAACAGCTCGAAAACAGTTTAGAAGCTCAGGCAAGTGATCAACGCTTCCCACCTTATCTATTTGAAACTAAGGGGGAAATTTTGGATACTAAAGGTGACTATGCATTAGTCAAGTTCGGTCAGGTGCCTACTCCTAATATCTGGTTACGCCTTGAGCAGTTAGAGACGTTCAACTAAACTTTTCCTTCTAGCAAACGCTTCTTTACCATGGCACCTGTCTCCGATTTACCAACTGCCTGCCATAACCGTCGTGTAACAATCGTCGGCAGTGGTCATGTCGGTAGCACTCTCTCGCAGCAGATTGTCCAGAAAAATCTTGCTGACGTTGTATTACTAGATATTGTGACCGGGATGCCCCAAGGTATAGCCTTGGATTTGGCGCAGGCGCGGGGAATCCAGGGACATGATTGCCAGGTTCTAGGCACTAACGACTATGCCGATACTGCTGGCTCTGATCTTGTCGTGATTACAGCGGGTATTCCCCGCCAGCCAGGTAAGAGTCGGGACGACTTGCTCAAGACCAATGCCAAAATTGTCGTAGAAGTTGCAAAGCAAGCGATCGCCTACTCCCCAAAAGCTCTATTTATTGTTGTCACTAATCCCCTCGATGTCATGACCTATCTGGTTTGGCAAACTACTGACCTACCAACTCATCGAGTTATGGGCATGGCTGGCGTTCTCGACTCAGCTCGCTTTCAAAGCTTCATCGCCTTGGAGTTGGGAGTCTGTTTTGCCGATGTTAATGCCTTAGTGCTGGGAGGTCATGGAGATTTGATGGTGCCTGTTCCGGAGTATTCCACCGTAGGCGGCATTCCCATTACAGAACTCATGGACACAGAGACGATAGAGCGACTAATACAACGTACTCGCCAAGGTGGGGCAGAAATCGTGAGACTGATGCAAACTGGCAGTGCCTACTTTGCTCCAGCTTCTGCCGTTTGCTTAATGGTTGAAGCAATTTTAAGCAACCAGTCACGGCTTTTGCCAGCCTCTGCCTATCTTCAGGGGGAATATGGTTTAAATGATATTTTCTTGGGAGTAGCCTGCCGCTTAGGCTGTAGTGGCATTGAGGCTGTCTTGGAACTTAAGTTAACTGATGCTGAGTATAGTTCTCTCCAAGCCTCAGCTAAGTTAGTTCGCCAGAATATTGAGCAGGCTTTAGGTCTGTTGAATAGCTAGTTAGGTGGTGATTTAAGCAAGAGGCAGTTGTTAGAGCGAATCGTCTACATCTGCCTCCTTTGAGTTTCCCAAGGCTGTTTAGGATTTATTCACGAAGCCTTGAACCTGTCTCAAGGCAGCAGCTCCGATATTAAATACTGCCCAGCCGCCGGCGATTAGGATAGGGCCCAAGACTACTAATAAACGCCAATCAAAGTCCATATTTTCTGTTTACTCCCTCAAAGACTTAAAGTTTTTTGAACTTTTCTCATATTTACTATATTTTAGGCAAATTCGTACCATTTGCTCCATTAATTTTGGTTATTAGGATTGTTTATTCTTCTACCTCATCTTCCCCATCGACCTCAGCTCTCTCATCTGAGCAAAACCCCAGATCAGTACCCCTACCAGCGTGAACTAGAGCTAGTTGTTCATAGCGCCGTGCATGTTCTACTAGTTCTTCTACCTCAGTTGCGGGAATGTCCCGTAGTTTTTTGGCAGGTACACCAACGACAAGGGAACGTGGTGGAACATCCTTACTTACCACGGCACCAGCACCAACAATACTGCCTGTACCAACACGAACACCATCTAGTACTACGGCACCAATGCCAATCAGACTGCCATGTTCAATATGGGCTGAATGGATTACAGCGCGATGACCGACTGTGACATATTCTTCTAAAATTGTCGGCTTGCCCGGTTCCCCATGGATAATTACACCGTCTTGAATATTGGTTCGTTCCCCAATTTCAATGCGCTCGACATCTCCCCGTACAACCGCACCGTACCAGATACTGACTCCAGCAGCAATGGATACTTGACCAATTACCACCGCATTAGGAGCAATAAAAGCAGCCCGAGAAAGGTCAGGGGAAGACCAATAAGAGCTAGCTGAAGAAAATTGGCTCTCGAGAGGATTCACTGTCTTTACAAATGATTACGACAAGCTTAATCCCAATCTATCAATCAGAAGTGGGTCCAGCGGCAGTATTCTATAATGATAAAGCCAGCGACAGTAGCACAAACGCAAGAGATGCGGATAAGCACTTGATGATTAATTCAAGCTTGCAGTACCCCATATTTGGGCCAGAAATTAACTGCCCTCACTGCCGTCAATCAATTCCAGCATTGACTTTGACAGATACCTATCTCTGTTCTCGTCATGGAGCATTCGAGGCAGATCCAAAAACGGGTGAACTAATTCATCTACAATCTGGGCGTCACTGGCGTCAGTGGAATGATCAGTGGTATCGGCAGCATACCCACCCCGACGGCATTCGCTTTGAAATTCATGAAGCGTTAGATAAACTTTATACCCAAGGTTTTCGAGCAACACGGGTAATTATTGCTAGTCGTTATCGTGAATTAGTAAGTGCTTACTTAGAGCGCAGTACGCCCTGGCGAGGTTCTGCCGAACAATCAAGACCAAGACTTTATGGTCTACCAGTAGAATTCAGCCCTGATCCTACAGAAGAACCTTGTTGGGAAGTGATCAATTTTGACTTAGAAAAAGAACCAGGTATCCCTGTACGCTACCCCTATTTCCGTTTATTTGAGTAGGCATGGCACTGCTACATCACGCCTCGATTCGCACGGCTAATATCCATCGTGCGATCGCTTTTTACGAAAAATTAGGCTTCAGTGTCTGTGAGCGCTTTACCGCTGGCATTACCCTTGCCTGTTGGTTGGAAGGATTGGGAGGACGAATTGAGCTAATTCAAATTCCCGAACCACGCCCAGCCGCCGATGCCTTTGGTGATGAACACTACGTTGGCTATTACCATTTGTCTTTTGACATTAGCAATTCCTCAACGGACTTGCCAGCTTGGTTGGAGTCTCTGCGCCAAACTTTTGCTGAAGCATCAAGTCAAAACCCAGAACAGTTTCAACCCCTCAAGATACTCCTAGAACCAACCCAGCAAATCATCGGCGAACAGGTTTATGAGGTGGCATTCATTGCCGATACAGATGGGCTGCCTTTAGAGTTTTTGCGAGTCTTGGGCAAAAATTAGCTCAATTACGGAC
>JBAUJE010000173.1:0-6499 GCA_049683475.1 Coleofasciculaceae cyanobacterium
ATGTGACACTTCTTTTGCCGATCGAGCGTCGATCGGGTTGACGGATAATTGTTGGCGTTGTATATTAGGTATATGGACAGCACAGCAAAGCTTCCAGCCAACCGAACCGGACAACTAAATAGACTTGATCACTTCAATCCGAAGCAAACCCGACGATAGATCGGTGAGTAGGAGGGACGCGATCGAGGTAGCCGATACATCTATATATAGGTGTGGCAAGTATCAATAGCGATACCTTATTAAATTGTTCGTTCTGCTGGAATACCAAAAAATTAAGGAGTTTTGACAGGTGACTACAACTTTCTCGAATTCCCAAGTCACAATCCTGTGGTCGACAAAGGAAACCCTTCCTTTTTATGTTGACTTTGAAGTCGAAGGTGTTGCCGGTATATTCCGGGTTGCGGATAGCGACGGGGTAGATTTGCATAAAGTTTTACCTCATATTGAACGAAACCGCGATTTTTTCCTCCATTTCCTAGAAGTAGGAGGTCGCGTATTTTCCGAAGCCAAAAAATTCACTAATTGGGGAAACGGGTGGGAGTGGGAGGAAAATTTTCATTGCACTCAAGGCAAAGATTACCGATTGACTAGTGCGACTCTCTGGTACACTACACCGTTTGGAAGTCGCGGCAACTCTGGGGTTATATCGATGGAAAGCCTTTATAAAAATAAAGTCCAGGAGGAGGGAGTGAAGCTGCTCTACTCCTGGAACAGCAATCGACAACCTTCCGTGGTTTGCTACTTCTTTCCGTACTCCTAAAAAAAACGATCGTCCTCAACTGAAGGATAGAGGACGATCGTAGTGTCATCGCAGTGTCAATATCAACACCCTAGAAAAATATACCATGAAATTAATCCAAACCGATCGCCCGATAACTCTGATCTCTGCAATCGATACTTTTAGCATCACGGTGACAGACAAGAAAGGAAGTGACGAACCCACCCCTGTGGATTGCTATTTGAATATCGATGGCTTCGTTTCTCAAGCGATCGATCTCGATCCAGGAGTCGATCTTGGTAAAGATGTCACCGTAGTCGGTGAGATCTCTTTAAGGATTGCCTATATCAATCAAAAAAACGATGTAGTGGACAAGACGATCGAACTCGGAGTGTTATCGCTTTCTGGTTTTGTCCCCACTCCGAAAGCGATCGCCACTTTGGGCTTAAGTAAAATCGCTAGTCTCGCTCAACAGATTCATAAAACTTGGGATTTATCAGCACGCTTAGAAGCGGCGATCGCTAAAGCCGCATCTAAGAAACAACGCAATCGTCAAAAGATTGTTAATGCGATCGCCGCTTCCACTTTGTTTTAATCATCATTACGGTTAACCGTTATCTAGTATTCGGTTAACCGTAATAAAGTGTCCGATATCAAAAAAAACAATGCTTAAGTCTGACAACATTAAAAAATTTTCAGGGAAACGAGTTCCGAAGGGAGCCGATCCGAACCTTAGCCGGGTTTACACCGATCGACTACTTGGCTCTAGATACCAATTCCGGCTCGATCGCGCTACCAATACCGTATATCTCATAGTACATCAGTCCGGCAAAACCCTTTATCCGAAAGGTCGATCGCTCCCGATCGGTACTGTCAGTAGAAAAGATGGCACGTTTTGTCTTGACCTGCTAGTAGGGGAAGTTCCGATCTATTACGTATGTCGATTGGTCGGCTCTAATATTGAGTCCCTACAGGCTAAAGCGATTGCTTTTATCGAGAGTCTCAATCTCTCTAAGCCCCGACAGGTTAAAGGAGAAAAAGCCGTAAAAGAAAAACGAGCGCGACGATCGCGGCGAATTCTAAAAGGGGTTGAAATTAGATAATTCATTGTTCTTTTCCTGTTGTGGCAGCGCGTCCGGGTTCGATTCCCGGACAGGATCTGGGAGTAATCCCTGCATTACGTGTTCTTAAGTGTCATCTTCTATTAAGGAAAATAATTGTGGAAAAAATAGTCAACGGTTACACGATCGCCCCCGGTGTAGACCTCATTTACGCAAATCTCAGCAATGCGGATCTGTATAGGGCGGATCTCCGTGAGGCGGATCTTCGTGGGGCGGATCTGTCCAACTCAAATCTCTATGGGGCGGATCTCCGTGGAGCAAATCTCAGTGAAGCAGCCCTCAATGTGGTAAATCTCAGCAATGCGGATCTCCGTGGGGCGGATCTATCCGGCGCAAGTCTTTGTGAGGCGGATCTCAGTGAGGCGAATCTGTCCGGAGTGAATCTCTATAAGGTAGATCTCTATAAGGCGGATCTCAGTGACGCGGATCTCCGTGGGGCAAATCTATCCGGCTCAAATCTCAATGGTGCGAATCTCTGTGGAATTCAAGGTTTAGGGACAAAAGAGGAGGAGATATCCTTTGCGAGCCTTCTCTTGGAGGAGATTCATCAAAATCCAGAGACCCTTGAGATGAGTGACTGGCACTGCGGTACGGCGCACTGCATTGCAGGTCACGCTTTCCCGGAAATTCCAGTTCCGGGGCAACCCGCCAGTCTTCAGTACCCAACATTGGCGCGGTATTTCTTTTCTAGTAATGAGGAGGCGATCGCCTCCCTGGCACGGGTATCTCGTGGAGAGGAGTCCGTATTTGGTTGGGGTATTTAACGGCGATCGAAGCTCTCTCCCCCGATCGCTCTTTTCCTGCTGTGGCAGCGCGTCCGGGTTCGATTCCCGGATGGGATCTGGGAGTAGTCCCTATTCAAAAATAACCAACTATTACTAGCTGGTTATTTTTTTGTCTAAATTCATGGAGGAAATCGCGTGCAACTTAAAGAAGTCTCTCTTGGGCAACCGTTTCGGTTTGTTGGTAATTGCAGTGTTTACGTTGCATTGAGTCCCTGCAAGTCGATCGCTGGAATACGAGTGCTAAACCTCGATCTAGGGATTCAATGTACCGTGGCAGGACAAGAAAAGATCGAAATCGTAACCCTTCTGCCGATCGTCCTAGAACAGGAGGATCTCAAAAACCTCGATCGTCTCATTGCGCTTGAGGGAGAGGGAGAAAGTCCCACCTCTCGAGTAACTCGTTTACTAGAGGGCAAGGAGGGGTCGATCGTTGCCCATCTGCAACATTTAGAGGGCAAATCCGACTTGGCTCATCTACAAAATCTATTTCAACTCTGACAAAACCTATTTCACTGAGTAAAACAACATGACTAAACTTTTGATTCTTGGATCCGATATCGCAGCTCCTTTGTGGGCTGGATTTACCAAGCGCTTCAATGAGGAACCGATCGATACAGTATTGTGTACTACAGCGCAATCTCTCCAGTTGAATCGGCTAGGCTTATCCGACAAGTTACCTTGTCGGTGCTACGACCCGGCGCAACTGAATCCTCACCGGGGCGATAGGATTCTTGAGATGATTTCAGAATTCTCACCCCATCAAATCTTTTTGTTGGGACAAGTCGACCCACTGTTGATCATTCACGCCAGTCGTTTTTCCCAAAACATCTGCTTTTGGGAGAAAGCGGCAAAAGTCGATTTGGATCTTTTGATCCAGATTTTTGATCTGAAAACGATCGAGAACGATCGACAAGTCGTCTTGAAAACTCAAAAAGGATCTTGCGTTGGGTCTGCGTTTTTGGACAAGAAATTTTTTAAAATCGACGCCTTTGTATACTGCTCTTATTTGCAGTTTGTCTCGATCGCGCTAACCGAACGGGTGTTCGATCGGGTGTTTGTTACGTATAACGACGATTACGGGATTGCCCCCGAATTTGTGCAGCGGTGGTCGCGGACAATCCCGGGCGCTTTAGTTAAAGCACCCGGGTATAGCAGTAGCCGTCTTGGTAACGATGGGTACGAAGAGACTTGGTGTCAAGAGATTTTTGCAAAAGTCCAAGTTGTTTCCGAGAAAGAATTCAGCCAGATCGTAGGCTAAGAGGAGTGGAGTGGGGTGCCGATCGTTAGTGCGAGCATCCTCATTTAAACCTATTTGTTTCGTTACAGAGATTAACGTCCATGAGCAAAACCAAAATCAAATTATCTCGTTATCTCCAAGGGGAATCTATAGAGTATTCCGGGCGCGGTATGTTTGGGCGATCTTGCCCTGGTTTTATCTACGAAGACTTATCATCCGCAGTCGCCGATTTTTTGTCGGCATTACATAATGAAGCCTACGAAACCGACTTCGAGGGCGATCGCGGACAAGATGAGTTCGATCTTTTGTACGAGGAACTCAAACACGTTGAGTTCGACTCAATGGGTTTACGTACGATCGCTTATTTCCCTTATCTTTCTGCAGAAGGGGTTCACGATAAAGAAGCTCTTTCCGTCTTAGACGTATTGGAGTAAATTACTGACGTGGCGATTGAGTAATGTCTTGAAGGTGAGTTTTTAAAAAAAACGACATTGAAGCAATCAGTAGCGACCTCTGGGACGATCGCTACTGATCTAAATTACCTCCAAACCCGTAGTTACCCAGAGGCTGCCGATCGGCTGCCGAACTGAATGAACACTTGATGTTTCGTTAGAAGAGGATCTCAATAATGATCGGTAAATCAAAAGTCAGAGATGAGTTTATGAAACTCTGGCAAGACACCTTTTTGGAGGGTGAATTGCGAAACGACACCTTCCGCAATGCTCTCAGTAAGAATGCTGAGGGGTACGATCCTCCTAAAGAGATCGTCGATCGGCTTTGTATTGCAAGTCCCCGCGATATCGAATTCTGGCAATTAAGTTTAGACTTGCTAAATCTCTATCGATTATCAAGTGCGATCGAGCCAAAAGAGGCTCGATTCCTTTCTCCTGATGCCTTGTTAGAAACTCAACTCCTGCAAGAATACAGGGTATTGAAGGGTAAAACTAATTCTCTTTATCTTGATCGACGTACAGCTCTTAAGACTCGAAAGGAGGCAGCTTATAAACAAGATATTGCGTTTCACCGTTGGGACGTGGCACATCAAATTATTCTCTATGAAGTAAACGTCGAATCAGCTTTAATGTCAAAAGTTGAGTTAACAGCTTTGTCCTATGCAAAACTCAAGACGATCTATGAGAACGATCTTCGATCGTCTTACCTCCCCCTAAACTTTGACAGTTCTCTAACCTTTTCCAATTCCAAGACTGAAATTATTGACCGCCTTTACCGGGACTTTCGGTTATTCGCTGATTTCCCTACTAAAAACAGCTAACCTCGAGGCTGGCTGCGATGCCCCAAATCCGCAGAATTGTAGAGCCACCCGCGAACCACCAAAGTACCGGGCGGCTCTACAATTCGTCCATCTCTCAATATCTTGAATCGAAAGTACAATGAAAAAACGATTGTCGATCACTAAAACCAAGCTTCAAAATAAACAGGCAGCCAACTGCTAGTTGCCGAAAATGGACACAGCCTCTAGAGCGATCGCCGCTCTTCGAGAACTCCGAAAAGACACCCCCGACTTCGATACCCTAGCCAACTTTCCCAGCGCTGGGGAATTAAAAGAGTCGGGGGTGTTTAACAGCGATCGAGGGAGAGAACTTCGATCTCTGCTTTCGGATACTGAATGGAAGGGCTTAAGGAACTGCGGATTACTCAATTCCCATTACACCCAATCCGAGACGATCGCCCAAATGTGGCGCGTCGTTCTCCACTACACTAAGCCTACCAAAGTTCTCGATATCGGATGCGGGACGCTTGGGTTCCTGCGCCACGCCCCGGCGATCGTCCTCAATAAGTTACAGCGATACGTCGGTGTCGAGAAAGACCCGATCGCCGCTAAGATCGCCTCGAAATATCCCTCGAAAATCGTCAGTATTTATCACCGAGATATTGACGACTTTTCTTATCCGGAACCTTTCGACTTAGCGATCGGGAATATCCCTTTTGTCGGATGCAAGCGCCCCCTCCCTTTCGATAACGCCGCGCCTTTTATGGAACTGCACTATCGGTGCTTCTGGCATATTTGCAAATCTCTTAGCTCAGGGGGCATTGCTTGTATCTTGACCAGCATCAACACTCTTGATTCGTCGGGACACAAGGCGATCGAGTTTCGTAAGTATCTCGATCGACAAATGGAGTTCTTAGGGGCGGTTCGCCTTCCCCCCGGCAGTAGTGTTGAGGGACGATCGCGGGTAACGACCGATATTGTTCTGTTACGAAAACGCGATCGCCCTCTTGAGGGTTCTCACTTTCCGTGGGTTTACACCGCCCATGTTGACGGCGATCCGGTTTTACGGATAAACCTACACTACCGCGATCGTCCAGATTGCTTGTTAGGAGAATTAACCGTCGATCGGCTGACAGGCAAGCGTATGGGACTAAAGCCTAACCCGCTTGCTGTAGATCTGATTTTTGAAAAGTTAACAGGAGTAACAATGGCTGATATTTACAATGATCAAATCGTCCCAAACCTAAAGGATTTAGGTTTGGATGTCAGGTGGATACGCGACCACCTGGAGAAAGAGATCGCCGATCTTCGCCAACGCAATGAAGATCTCATGCTGCTTGCGAACTTACGATCGCAGGAAGAATGGGACGCTCTCCAGAAAAGGGCTAACGATCTCGATCGGGAAAA
>JBAUJE010000174.1:0-15382 GCA_049683475.1 Coleofasciculaceae cyanobacterium
CTGGGCAAGGGTAAGGCGACTCTGAGAAGCAGAGATTTGAGCTAGGGTTTGCTGTCGTTTGTAGCTAATCGAAGACGTAGTTGCGATAGTCCCTACTAAAGCAACAGCTATTGCCAGCCCTAGCCAACGATTGCGTTTTTGTATTATCGCTACAGTTTGCCGACGCTGCAACTGCACCATTGCTTCTTTGAGCAAATCTGCTGGAAGATTAAGTTCACTCAAAATCTGTTGGACTTGTTCATAGTCGAGTTCTTCCTCACGATGTCTTGCTAGCCTCTCCACTTCTGCCACGATTTGAGCTAGCCTGTCTTGCTCTCTTGGCTTTTTCATCTTATCCTCCATAACATGCCCTCTGCAACTAGTCAAGCTACGGAGGTTTGACCCAATTGTATTAGTTAGGCAAATAACTATACAATTGCCCCTAGCTACGTCTAGACCTGATTAGGCTCTATTTAACTGGACGAAAGGTTAAAGTGAAATCAGGGGAACAGACTGGTTTTTAACGGCGCTATTCTATAGAAATCTCGACGCCAATAAAATAATTAACCGACATTAGCTGGAGTACAAAAATATGGATCCTCTATTTTCCGTCCTTGCCCCCATGATTTTAGTAGCTATAGGCTACGGCGTCGGTTCGGCAAGAATTGTCAACGAAGGCAACTTAGCTCTAGTAGAACGCCTAGGTAAAAGACATCGAACCATAGAGCCTGGTCTTAATTTCATCGTTCCTGTCATTGAAAAAATTGCCGTGGAGGAAACCACACGGGAACAGGTTTTAGATACGAAACCTCGGCAGGTAATCACAAAAGACAACGTCTCTGTATCTATAGATGCCGTAGTCTTCTGGAAGATTGTCGATCTAGAAAAAGCCTACTACAACATTGAAGATGTTGAGGAGGCAATGAAGGACTTAGTTTTAACTAGGTTGCGCTCGATGATGGGCGAAATGAACTTAGATGAGACTTATTCTTCAATGGACAGGCTCAATCGCTCTCTTCTAGAACATGTAGCTGAAGCAACGGGAGATTGGGGCGTTCAAGTAATTCGCGTCGAGGTACAAGAAATTGAAGTCCCAGCTTCTGTTCGAGAAGCACTAGAGAAGGAACGGCTAGCAGAGAGTGAGAAAAGAGCAGCCATTGCTCGTGCTGAAGGTGACAAGCAAGCTGAGATTGCCCAAGCTGAAGGTACAGTTAAGTCTCTTGAACTAATCTCCAAAGCCTTGCAAGGAGGAGCGAATACTAGAGACGTTCTACATTACCTGTTAGCTCAACGTTACGTAGAGGCTAATGAAAAATTAGGTGAGAGTACTAACTCCAAAGTAGTCTTTATGGACCCGAAAGCTTTGACAGAAGCTATGACTGACTTACTTGGAGAGACTGAATCACCCATTGACGGTGGTGGTCGGGGCAATGGTTCTATTCGACCCCACGACCAGTAAGGAGAGTATGGGGAGATGGGGAGATGGGGAGACGGGGAGATGGGGGAGCAGGGGAGGACTTTTCATCAATACTCCTGACTCCTAATAACAATTTTCCATTTTCTATTCACATCGATTTGCGCCAGATGGCATCAGCAACAAGGCAAACATCGCGCATTTGGCGGACATCATGAACTCGTAGGATGTCCGCACCACCTGCAATTGCCCCACAACAGGCGGCGGCTGTACCCCAAACTCTGGCTTTGGGATCAGGCTGATTGAGAATGCGACCAATAAAACTTTTCCGAGATACCCCAACCAACATCGGGACACCAAGACTACGAAATTTAGATAGTTGCTGTATGAGCAGCAAATTTTGCTCAGCAGTTTTGGCAAAACCAATGCCAGGATCAATTATCAGGTGCGATCGCTCAATTCCTGCTGCAACGGCTGCGGCAATTTGCTGTTCTAGAAACTGGTAAATTTCTGTAATTAAATTTTCATACTCCGTAAGCTGTTGCATCGTTTGAGGCGTACCCCGAATATGCATGAGGATAATTGGCACCTTCAGGTGGGCAACTACAGAGAACATCTCTGAGTCAAAAGTGCCGCCGGAAATATCGTTAACTAAATCTGCACCAGCCGCCACTGCTTCTGCTGCCACAGTGGCTCTAGTTGTATCAACGGAAATGGGTACATTAACGGCGGAGCGCACTGCTTCTACCGTCGGTAAGACCCGCTCAAGTTCTTCTTTTAATGACACAAGCTCAGCCCCTGGCCGAGTGGATTGACCGCCGATATCGATAATATCTGCACCCGCCTCAACTAAATACTGAGCTTGTGTCAATGCTGCTGCTGGGGAATTAAACTCACCACCATCGCTAAAGCTATCGGGGGTGATATTCAAAACACCCATCAAATAGGTTTGCTCTCCCCAGCGGAAAGAGTTCCCCCGCATCGTCATTAGTCCCTTGTCCTTGGTCAACTCAATTTTGGATTTTGGATTTTAGATTTTGGATTTTCCTTTCCTTTCAAGGAGAGGCTTGTATAATTTATAACCCAAAATGTTCGCGCTCCAATGCGTCCGCTCAGCTAATAGGGTTTTAACAGTAAGAAGAAAAACTAGACATTACTGCAATAATCTACTCATTTCTTGTGCTAAGATGATGCAATGGGTAGATTATTGAGTATTAGCGAAGCCGCCAAGCTCAAGGGAGTTTCTCAAAACACCGCATCGGCGGTGGGAAAAACAGGGGAAACTCATTCCCCTTTTAGTGCAAGGTTGTACGGTTCGCGCTCTCACAAAAACAAGAAGTTGGTAGAGGAATTGAGAGGTGTCGCTCAAAAGATTTAAGACCAAGCTTGCTCCCAACAACAAGCAACGTACATTGTTAGCCAAGCATGCCGGAACAGCACGCCATGCTTATAACTGGGGATTAGCCGCCTGCCTAGAGTCCTTAGAGAAGAAAGAAAAACTGCCAACAGCTATAGACTTGCACAAACGCCTTGTAGCAGAGGTTAAATCAGTTCATGCTTGGTATTACAAGGTATCAAAGTGCAGCCCACAACAAGCACTGAGGAACCTGGCTACTGCCATTAAAAGATGGTTGACCCAGAAAATTTCCAAGAAACCTAGGTTTAAAAAGAAAGGATGCCGGGACAGTTTTTACCTAGAAGGTAGTATTACTGTGGTGACAGGATTAAGCTGCCTCGAATTGGTTGGGTAAAGTGCCATGAAATTCTGCCTAGCGTACCAATTAAAAACGTGACTATCTCAAAGTGTGCAGATGATTGGTACATCAGTTTTAAGTATGAATATGAGATGCAAGTCACCCCGAAAGTTAGAGAACGTATTGGTGTTGATGTCGGTATCAATGCTCTAGCTACCTGTTCTGATGGCACAGTTTTCCCTAACCTCAAACCTTACCGTAAAGCCAAGGGTCGATTGGCTCACTTGCAACGTGCCGTTAGCCGTAAAGTTAAAGGTTCTTCCAATAGAGGTAAAGCAATTAGAAATTTAGCTAGGCAACATCGGCGGATTGCCAACATTCGCCTTGATGGACTTGACAAACTCACGACATGGCTAGCCAAAAACCACGGCATCATTGTTGTCGAGGATCTCAATGTTGCGGGAATGCTCAATAATCACCGCTTAGCTAGTGCTATAGCTGATTGTGGCTTCTACGAATTTAAGCGTCAGTTGCTCTACAAGGCTGAGTGGTATGGAGCTGAAGTTGCCGAAGTTGATAGGTTCTATCCTTCTAGCCAGCTTTGCTCAAACTGCGGTCAAAGACAAAAAATGCCACTGTCGGCCCGTGTTTATCACTGTGGCAACTGTGGCATGAAAAAAGACCGGGATTTAAATGCCAGTCTTAATTTGGAATACTTTAGAACCCCAAGCTCTGGGGGGATTGCCTGTGGAGGCTCAAACCAACCTGAGAGCATTGCTCAAGGGGAGTCGATGAAGCAGGAAGAAAACGTCGAACCCACCTATCAGCAGCTTTTGCTGTTTGATGTGTAAGTTTGTGTAAGTTTTTTAGAGCGGCTACTAATGACTAATCGTGAACAACGCTTACTGAGTAATTGACAATTCGAGCAAAGCTATCTGGCTCAAGGCTGGCTCCTCCTACCAAAACTCCGTCAATTTCTGATTGAGCCATAATTTCACCAATGTTATCAGGCTTAACAGAGCCGCCGTACTGGATGGGGACATTGGCTTCCTTGAGCTGAGAGCGAATCACACCAATCACTTGATTAGCCTCCGCTGTTTCGCAGGTGTCACCAGTGCCAATTGCCCAAATTGGTTCATAGGCGATTACTAAACGCTGCTGGTCAACGTCTACCAGGTCTTTTTTCAACTGGTTGATAATGATCTCTTCCGTTGTACCATCATCTCTTTGTTTTTTGGTTTCCCCTACACAGAGAATAGGAACCATACCATGACGTTGGGCAGCCAGGAGACGCTGATTAACTGTTTCATCGGTTTCGCCAAAGTATTGACGGCGCTCACTGTGACCGACAATGACATAACGAATACCCAGTTCTGTCAGCATGGCAC
Organism: Coleofasciculaceae cyanobacterium; assembly: GCA_049683475.1. GTDB lineage: Bacteria > Cyanobacteriota > Cyanobacteriia > Cyanobacteriales > Coleofasciculaceae > JBAUJE01. Next base: position 4,476 of record JBAUJE010000174.1, read on the forward strand.
CAGCAATTTCACCAGTATAGGCACCAGCATCTTCCCAGTGAATATTTTGGGCACCTAACTGCACCCGGCTGTTATGCAAACTCTGTGACATGACTCCCAAACTTGTGAAGGGAACGCACAGAACTACCTCCCGTCCGGCAGGTGTTTGCTTTAATTCAGGCATAAATCCTTGCAAAAACTCAGAGGATTCTCTTTGAGTTTTATGCATTTTCCAGTTACCAGCAATGACAATTTTTCGCACAGCTTACAGAAACTAACTCCAAACCATAATGCACCCTTTAGTTTGACATATTACTGTCCCTAAAGACTCTTATTGTGGTGGAGGATTTTCTGTTTGTTGATTTAATCTGGCAAGAATCACTCGAAATACAAGACGGTAGAATCAATTCAGGAAAGGGGTTTTATGCCCCTCTCTTGACAATCTATTACCCTGACTCTTTCCTGAAAACTTAGGCTGAAGTGGCCCGCGCTGCTGCTGCTTCGTCGGGATGAATGCCTAAACGTGTGAGGTTGATGCGACCTTTGTTATCAACTTCCCGTACTTTTACAACAACCTCATCGCCAACAGCGACTTCGTCTTCGACCTTACCAACTCGATAGTCGGCCAGTTGGGAAATGTGGATCATTCCTTCTTTGCCAGGAAGTATTTCCACGAACGCACCAATGGGGATAATACGAGTAACGCGACCTGCATAGACATCTCCCTCATTGAGCTTGCGGGTCATGCCTTGGATAATCTTAAGAGCCTTTTGTGCTCTTTCCCCTTCAACGGCAGAAACTGTAATTGTGCCATCATCATTGATTTCTACCTTAGCACCAGTTTGCTCGGTGATTCCCTTAATGGTTTTACCGCCAGGACCAATAACTAGACCAATCAGATCTGGATCAATCTTAGTAGTCAGCAGCCTTGGTGCATAGGGCGACATCTGGGGACGAGGTGCGTCAATCACCTCTAACATTTTCCCCAGAATATGTAGCCTTGCTGGTTTTGCTTGCTCAATTGCTTTGGCAATGGTTTCTAAAGAAAGACCTGTGATTTTCATGTCCATTTGCAAAGCCGTGATACCACTGTCGGTACCAGCAACTTTGAAGTCCATGTCACCCAAAAAGTCCTCAATACCTTGAATATCAGTGAGGATGCGGATTTCTTCCCCTTCCTTAATCAAACCCATCGCTGCACCACTAACTGGCTTAGAAATGGGTATGCCAGCATCCATTAAAGATAGGGTAGAACCACAAACAGAACCCATTGAGGTTGAACCATTAGAAGATAGAACTTCTGAGACTACCCGAATAACGTAAGGACACTTTTCGTGGGGTGGTAAGACTGGCATGAGAGCTCGTTCTGCCAAAGCACCGTGACCAATTTCTCGCCTACCAGGTGAACGCATTGGTTTAGTCTCACCCACGGAAAAAGGTGGGAAATTGTAATGGTGTAGATAACGCTTCTCTTCTTCTGGATTGAGATCATCTAGAGTTTGGGCATCCCCCGGTGTCCCTAGGGTGACAGTAGAGAGTACCTGGGTCAACCCCCGGTTAAACAAACCACTACCGTGTACTCGTTGAGGCAAAAGACCAACCCGACAAGTAACTGGTCGCACTTCATCGAGTTTACGACCGTCAACCCGGACACCGTCCTCGACAATCTGACGACGCATTAACTCTTTGGTCAGGCTTTTAAAAAGCTTAGAGACTAGCTTACTGTCTTCTGTTACAGCTTGCTGAATTGGATCTGTCTCAGGCAGTTGAGCAATCTCTGCCATCACAGCATTTGCCTTAATTTCATCTAAGGCAGCATCCCGAGAGTTTTTGTCAAACTCAAAGTGGGAGAGGACTTCTTTAATTTGCTTGGTCGCTCGCTCACGGATGAATTCATCTATTGTTGAGTCCACTTCCGGCGGTTCTTCTGTTACCAACTCAATACCCATTTCTGCCATCAGAGAACGCTGGGCTTCAATTAAGTCCTGCACAGCTTCGTAGCCGAAGTCAATTGCCTCAATAATATCTTGCTCTGGTAGTTGATTAGCACCGGCTTCCACCATAATCACCCCTTCTGGGGAACCGGCAACCACCAAATCTAAGTCTCCCGACTCAATTTCTTTGTAGGTAGGGTTAATAATAAAATCATCCCCCACCAAACCGACCCGCACTGCGGCCATCGGACCATAGAAAGGAATTTGCGCTTGTAAAACAGCAATACTGGCACCTGTCACCGCTAAAACATCCGGTGGCACCAGCTCGTCCATTGACAGGGTGGTTGCTACGATCTGAATATCATCCCGAAGCCAACTGGGAAACAGGGGGCGTAGGGGACGATCAATCAGACGACTGACCAGGGTAACTTTTTCTGGTGGGCGTCCCTCTCGACGGAGGAAACCACCGGGAATCCTGCCAGCTGCGTAAAGCCTTTCCTCATAGTCAACCAACAAGGGCAGAAAATCAATTCCTTCTCTACCCTGAGAGCGGGTTGCCGTAACCAGTACGGCAGTATCACCCGACTGAATTAGTACGCAGCCACCTGCTTGGGGAGCAAGTAAGCCTACTTTCAGTCGAATATCCCGTCCATCAAAGGATATTGACCTATCTAACTCTACCATTCGGTACTTTGTCCTTCTTTATCATTTTTTTTCCTCTGTCGCAATCGTAGCACTTATGTACTATTGCTGCTTTTAGCTAGAAGCTAGTTATAGTTATAGTCTTAACTATTAGTAGTTGGCACTAAGCTGGTTATAGGTTCAGCCCCGTGCCAAGTATTGATTACTGACCCTCAAATTTAGTGTGTAAAAAATAGCGAATAGGAAAAAATAATGATTTTGGTAGGAAGTAAAGATTAAAAAACTCAAGGCATAACTTATTGAGTCGGGTAAAAAAATTCTAAATTTCTATAGGCATGGCGACTTTACATGGTAGTTGGATAGCTAGCGCAATTGGAGGTCATCTATTTATTTGGGGAGAAACCTGGCGTCCAAGAGCAGCTGTAGTATCTTCAGTGGTAGACGGGGTTCAATCTCACCCTTTTGCCATGAAACAAACAGAATTTACAGCTTTTTTAAGCTCTCATAGTCTTTCTATTGGCAAATTTTTACAGACACCTCCAGCAACGAGTAAAGGCAATAGTGGTAACACGGCTGAGCAAAAGCATAGATGGCGTGAGCAGGTGCTGGCCCTACCGACTATGGTTTTAACTAATGATGGGGGAGATGGGGGAAAAGAGTCAGCCTATCCGGTGCTGTCTACCAGAATGCCAACTTCTGCTTCAGATAACCACTCTCTGGAACTTCAAATGTGGTTGGTTGAGGGATTCTCTCTCAAACCGTTGGAGGCAGTAAAATTTCTCCAAGCTTTACCCCTGGGCTCCTTTAAAGCTAGCGATGCTTACGTCGGTTCTGATTTGCGTTTTTGGTCACAGGTTTGCCGCTGGAGTTTGGATTTGCTGACTCGGCGCAAGTTTTTACCCGGACTTTATCGGCAGCAAAATGGTGAGATGATCGCTCAATGGCTGCCCTTATTAGATAGTGCTATAGACCAAGCTCGCGCTGAAAAGTTTACCAAACTTATGCCCTCTGCCTGTCGTGTTTATAAGAGTGATCTAGACTTAAGTGAGCAGGAAAATCAATCACCTAAGGACGCTCTTAGCCCGATTGAGCCTCAGCAGTTACTACTGGGATTTTTAAGTAGTTCCATTAATGCTCAAATAAGTGATTGGGTTAAAGTACTATCTCCACCAGTCCTCCAACCTCCCCTCAAAGAATGGCTTGAAGCCCTATCGACAAATTCTAATAGCCTAGAAGCTGAACCTACTGAATTAGCTCGCTTAGAAACAGCATTTTCTAGTTGGACAACCCCAGTGCAACAGCATTTGGTGGCACCGATGTCCCAAAGCTTAGGCACAAATCTCTTTCGCACCTGCTTTCTCTTGCAACCACCCCAAGAAGGCGAAACTGGCTGGCATCTACAATACTGCTTACAGGCGATTGACGACTCTGAATTTTTAGTTGATGCCCAAACTATCTGGCATCGTCCTGTTGAACGTTTGGAGTATCAAGGACGAACAATTGAACAGCCTCAAGAGAATTTCCTTAAGGGTTTGGGTTTAGCTTGCAGACTTTATCCCCCCATTGAACCAAGTTTGCATGAAGCACGTCCTGCCTTTTGCCAGCTAAGCTCAGTGCAGGTTTATGAGTTTATTAAAGCTAGTGCGTGGCGTTTACAAGATAGTGGATTGGGTATTATTCTACCTCCAGGATTAGCACCAGGGGCGGGAGAAAAACGCCTAGGAATTAGTATTCGTGCTGAAGCACCAAAACCCAAAAACAACGAAAGATTGGGACTGCAAAGCCTGCTTAAGTTCAAATGGGAATTGGCAATTGGTGAGCAGAAAATTACCAAAAAAGAGTTTGAACGTTTGATGAGTCTGCAATCACCTTTGGTAGAAGTAAATGGTGAATGGATTGCCCTGCAGCCAGCAGATGTAAAAGCAGCTCAAGCTATGTTCACCCAAGCTAAAGATCAGATGACATTACGGGTAGAAGACGCCTTACGTTTGAGTACGGGTGATACCAGTACTATGGGTAAACTTCCTGTTGTCAAGTTTGAGGCATCGGGAGCTTTACAAGAACTAATTACTAATTTAACTGGTAATAAATCCATTGAACCGATAGAAACACCCGATAGCTTTCAGGGGCAGTTACGACCTTATCAAGCAAGGGGTGTCAGTTGGTTAGCGTTTCTTGAGCGTTGGGGTTTAGGTGCTTGTTTAGCAGATGATATGGGTTTGGGTAAAACACCTCAACTAATTGCCTTTTTACTCTATCTACAAGAGAAAGAAGCACTAAATGCTCCTACTTTAGTGGTTTGTCCCACTTCAGTATTGGGCAACTGGGAGCGAGAAGTTAAAAAGTTTGGTCCTTCCCTCAAAACTTTAGTTCATCACGGCGATAAACGGAAAAAAGGTAAGGTTTTTGCCAAGGAAGTTAAGGATAAACAGTTAGTTATTACTAGTTATCCTTTAGTTTATCGAGATACTGCTACTCTTCAAGACGTAGAGTGGCAAGGCGTGGTTTTAGATGAAGCCCAAAATGTTAAGAATCCCAGGGCGAAGCAATCTCAGGCAGTAAGAGAACTCTCAACCGGATTTCGCATTGCTTTAACAGGAACTCCCGTAGAAAACCGCTTGTCGGAATTGTGGTCGATTCTAGATTTTCTCAATCCAGCTTATTTGGGCGATCGCCAATTTTTCCAACGTCGCTTTGCTATGCCCATTGAGAAATTTGGTGATACTGACTCCTTGCAAACTTTGCGATCGCTAGTTCAACCCTTCATCCTGCGCCGCCTGAAAACTGATAAAAATATTATCCAAGACTTGCCAGAAAAACAGGAGATGAATGTCTTCTGCGGACTTTCAGCCGAACAGGCGACTTTGTATCAAAAGTTAGTTGATGAGTCGATGGCAGAAATTGAAAGTTCTGAAGGGATTAAACGGCGAGGCTTAATTTTAACTTTGCTGTTGAAACTCAAACAATTATGCAACCATCCCGCTCAATTTTTGAAAGAGAAAAAGCTAGAACAAGCCAAACGCTCAGGTAAATTGCTTAGACTAGAAGAAATGCTAGAAGAGGTAATTGAGGAAGGCGATGCTTCTGGTGTATCTGAAGCAGGACGTGCTTTAATCTTCACCCAATTTGCCGAGTGGGGGAAACTTCTTAAACCCTATTTAGAGGAAAAGTTAGGGATAGAAACGCTGTTTTTATATGGTGCTACCCGCAAACAAGCACGGGAGGAAATGGTTGACCGTTTCCAGAATGATCCAGAAGGACCACGGATTATGATTCTGTCTTTAAAAGCTGGCGGTACTGGACTTAACCTGACACGGGCAAATAACGTATTTCATATTGATAGATGGTGGAACCCCGCAGTCGAAAATCAGGCAACTGACCGAGCTTTTCGTATTGGTCAAACCCGCAATGTTCAGGTGTATAAATTTGTTTGTAACGGCACGTTGGAAGAAAGAATTAACGACATGATTGAGAGTAAAAAACAATTAGCAGAACAAACCGTAGAAGCCGGAGAAAACTGGGTAACAGAAATGGATACAGACCAGTTGCGTTCACTGTTGCTTTTGGATCGGGAGGCAGTAATTGATGAGTAGGGAATTTGGAATTTAGAATTTAGAATTTAGAACTTAGAATTGAAAATGACTGACTACGAAATTGAAAGCCAGGAATGGTGGGTACAAAGGTGGACAGATTTACTCAACTCCTATCGCTTTAAAAAGCGTTTAGAAAGAGGAAGAAAGTACGCCAAAGAAGGTAATATTCTCAGTATTGATTTTCAAGGCGCTCAGGTGAAAGCCAAGGTACAAGGTTCGGTTCCAGAACCTTATGAGCTTTCTATTTCTATTGACCCATTTACAGAAGAAGACTGGGGTTATGTGGTAGAAACTATGGCTAAAAAAGCCATTTACTCAGCTCAGTTATTGGCGGGAGAAATGCCCCATAATATTGAGGAAGTCTTTACAGCCAATGGTCTGAGCTTATTTCCCTTCACTCTTCCAGAAGTTCATTCCCAATGCAGTTGCCCTGATCCTCAAAACCCTTGCAAACATATTGCCGCAGTATATTATCAGTTAGGCGATCGCTTTAGTGAAGACCCCTTTGTTTTATTTCAATTGCGGGGACGTACTAAAGAACAAATTCTTGATAAACTACGTCAGCTACGCAGTCAAAAGGATGAGGAAACAGGAGAGGTAAAGGAAGAGAGCAAGAAAAAGAAAGGTAAAAAGCAAAAGACAGAAAGTCAAGAGTCGGAAACAAAGATTAACCTGGAGAAATTTTGGCAGTATTTTGAACCTTTAGACCCTTCTTTGGTGGTTATTACACCCCCAGCCGAGGAGCGCACAGTATTAGATGTTTTGGGTAAGATTCCCCTTGCTACTGCTGATGAGAATGTGGTGCAGTATTTGAAGGAAGCATATCAAACTATCAGCCAAAAAGCGATGATGTCAGCTCTCAATCAGGATGAATGAGTCTTTTAACACCAGTCAACTAAGCAGTTTAATTACTAGGTTTCTCAAAGCTGTTCACTTATACCAATTTCCTTTCTTGACGCTACACTTCGCCCCCCCAACCCCCCTTAGTAAGGGTGGATAAAGAAGTGTATCTGTAGCAAGCATTGATGAAATTGGTATTAGCAGTTTTACTATTTGTGATGTTTAGCTAGCTATTTCCTTTTAAATTTCTGCTCTTGTGCCATTTAATTTTTGTTCCCTCGATGATTCTGCCATTGCCGTTTAATCAGGGAACTTACTTTTTGACTAATATCGAAAATCAACTACGAGAAGAGATGACGGAAAAAGAATAGCAACAGGGACAATTTATTAAAAGTATTTTGGGTAAATGTTTTAATTCTTCGCCTTTTGACAAAACCATTAAGTTAATGATTTATGGGATTATTGGCTTGTCTTGGGTGGTTTCTGCCACGAGATTATTCTTAGTGCAAGCTGGATTGGTAGTTAGTTAATCTATGTTAATTGCTTTTGTTTAGATAGCTACAATTGTAATATTATTCTTTTGATGTTGATATTTCCTCTGGTGATTTGATGTCTATTTGCAATCCCATCTTATCCGGTATTACATTAGAGGCCAATATTGAGTTTACTTCAAATTGTAATCTTAGGTGTACTTATTGTGCTGTGAGTCAGCCAGAGTATAAGGGATATGTTTTACCAGAAGATTTAGTTCCAACGCTTGTCGATAGTTTGATTAGCCGTGGAGTTGAGACTGTGACATTGAATGGACATGGTGAAACCACTATGTTAGACAACTGGGTTGAATTATGTCAGCCATTTATAAATAAAGTCCAAAATATTCAAATCATCAGTAACTTCTCCAAGCTTTTTCAAGAGCATGAGCTTGAGTTATTAGCTAATTTTGCAAATATTTACATCAGTATAGAAACGAACAACCCAAAGTTACTGAGAGAAGTTCGCAGAAGAACAGACCTCGGAATCGTATTACAGAATATTAACAACATAAGAGCAAAGTGTAAAAGCTTAGAAATAGATTATCCAAAATTTATTTTTAGTTCAGGTATCTATGATAAGAATGTGTTTCACCTAGTTGATTTTGCTTATTGGGCAGCTGCCTTGCAAATTGATGCAATTCAATTTTGGAATTTTATTAAATACCCAGATATAGAGTATGCTCAAAATGTTTATCCTTTGACTTCTCTAACAAAAGCCGAAAAGATATTAGCACTGCAAGCTATTGACGAGTGTATGTCTGTTTTAGAGAAAAATCAAATAGGTTATGTTTTTGCTGGAAATTTTTTAGAAATATTTCGTAAAGATTTAAATTCAGCTCATGATAATAATAAGTTTGTACACAATAGTAGGCTGACAAGGACTATAAAAGCCACTACTGGAATTGTTGAACAATATAAACCAGGCATGACAAGGGATTGCTATGACCCTTGGTTTTATACACAAATTCGAGCTAATGGAGAAGTTTTACCATGTTGTGTACATAGTCCTATTGCCAGATATTCCGAGTCAAGGGATTTTAATTCAATACTTAATGGTTCAGAAGTCATGGAACTAAGAAATCAAATTTTCCATGGAAATCTAGATAGTGAATGTTCTATGTGCGAGAACAAGCCATTAATTCCAGTTACAGAATTCCAAAAAGAGTTTAATAAGAAATTAAAGATAAAACATAGTGCAAAATTTAGGTTTAAAGAACAATTTTTGCAAAAACTGAGTAGCGTATTTATGGAGGCTAAAAATCTGATCAAGAAAATACTGATAATCTGTAAGCTGAGATGATGAGATAGATAGCTAAAAAGTAAAAGTTAATTAACTACGTCTACCCCTCCTGAGCTGGGCTTTTTATTCCGATCTGATTAATGAATTTATGTGAGTTTATTTTTAGTATAATTTAGATGGAATAGATAAATATTTTTGAAAAATTACAATTACCATATTAACCGTTTACCATAATTGTACTTATTGCCGGAGTTGCGTAACTTTTAACAGGGAACAGCAAGTTAAAAATTAGACAATAGTTGCCAAACCATCGCCTCATCACTCAATCTATCCGGATGACACGCCATAACTCAGGTAGAAGAAAGTAAAGTCTCTGCTTTACTTCTATGGAACCCCTATCTGCTGGTGCAATTGCTCTATTAACTCTGCTGTTAGATAAAACTTTAGATAAAACCATTGAAGCTGGTATCAGTGAAGCGTTTGAGCATAAGGACAATTTGCTGAAACTGCTCAAGCGTAAGTCTCCAGAGACAGGAAGCGCCATTGAAAAAGTTGCCCAAGAACCGGAATTGATTAACCAGCAGCCAGAGGATTATGGTGAAGCTATTTTAGTGGAAAAAGTGCAAGAGGCAGGGGAGCAAGACACAGAAATTAGACAGGAATTAGAAGCTTTAGCAGAGGCGGTAAAATCTCAGCCGCAAGTTACCAAAGTTATTGAAAACTGGAAAGGCATCAATATCAAAGGCGGCACTAACACTATTAATAACCCTCATCTTAATTGCTAAAGCCAATGCTTACCCCGGAAAATTGGCAAGGTATCAATATTAAAGGCGGCACTAACCATATTAATAATCCCCAGATTGTTTGGCCGTCATCATCTCCTAAGCTTAATCCCCTACAACTTATTCCTAACCCAGGCGTTGCCCAATTTGTGGGACGCGATGAGGAACTTTCCACCCTGCATGAAAAGTTACAAGCGGGAGAGCAAGTAGCAATTTGTGCTGTAGCTGGTATGGGTGGCGTTGGTAAAACGGAACTTGCCACTCAATACGCACGGCAAAATATAGATAATTATCCTGGTGGGATTTGCTGGTTAAATGCCAGAGATGGCAAACTAGCAAAGGAAATTTTACAGTTTGCTCAGTTACAGCTCAATCTCAATGTACCCCAGGAATTAGGGGGAAAATTACTCAACTCTCAGCAGCAGGTGGAGTGGTGCTGGCAGCATTGGCAACCTGGGGAAGGTTTGGTGCTGGTAGTATTAGATGATGTTACCGATTTAAGTAGTTGTCTGGAAATACTGCCTAGTCCGAACCGCTTCCGGGTTTTGCTGACAACGCGACAACGGAATTTAGATAGCAATTTCTTTGAGTTATCTCTCGATGTCCTCTCACTGAAAGCCGCTTTAGAACTGTTAACGGCTGTGGTGGGTGAGGAAAGAATAGCACGGGAACCGGAAAAGGCGGCTCAATTGTGTCAATGGTTGGGTTACTTGCCCTTGGGTATAGAATTAGTAGGGCGCTATTTACTAGAAGATCCCGATTTATCTTTAGCGAAGATGCTGGCGCGGTTGCATAAACAGCGACTTTTGGAGGAAGCCATTAACCGCACTCCTCAGCAAATGGGGGAAACAGCCAGTACTGCACAGTTAGGGGTCAAAGATGCATTAGAGTTAAGTTGGCAAGAACTGAACCCGATAACGCAACAGGTAGGACAGTTTGTTAGTTTATTTGCTCCGGCGGTATTTTCTTGGCAATGGGTTGAGTCTGTTACTGAATTGTTTAATTGTGCAGAGTCAGATATTAATGAGGCGAAAAAGCAACTTTACAAGCTTCATTTAATTGAGCGTATTAAAGATAGAGAGGCTTGTTACAAAATTCATCCCTTAGTGCGGGAGTTTCTGCAAGCTAAGTTAGCTGAGTCGGGAGAGGCGCAGGAATTTAAGCAGGTGTTTGCTACAGCGATGGTAGAAATTGCTAAAGAAATTCCTGACTCACCCACTCTGAAAGATATTGAGTCGGTAAGAGATGCTATTCCTCATATAGAAGAAGTTGCCGAAAATCTGACGGAAGCACTCAAAGATGAGGATTTGGTTTCGCCTTTTGCTGGCTTAGGTAGATTCTATGAAGGACAGGGGTTATATACT
>JBAUJE010000175.1:0-3453 GCA_049683475.1 Coleofasciculaceae cyanobacterium
GGAATGGCTCTCTGGGCAGTCGCTTTCCCCTCATATTTCCTTTTCCAAGCAGCAATCCCAGATTGAGCCAGTTGAACAAAGAAAGGCAGAAGGCAGACGGCAGATGGCAGACGGCACAAGGGAAGAAGAAGAAACTTCCCCCTTAAACTCTTCATCCCTTTTCCCTCCTTCTTCAAACTGCCTTTCATCTTCTGCCTTCAGTTCAGTGGCTCCCGTTCAGGAGAGGTCAGAATCTCATAAAGTTGCGTCAGCTTCTCGCAGGGTAGAGAACCTATGCTGCTATCGCACCATGCTTCGCAAACTGCCCTCTGCCTCCCATCTTCTGCCTTCTCAACCTCAACCTTTGGAGATGCCTACTCCCCATCAGGAGAAATGGACAGGGGTTCGGCAGTATCTAGTTGAGACCCGTGGTTTACCTGCTGTTTTGGTAGACCACATCCATAAACGGGGTTTGGTCTATGCTGATGACAAACAAAATGCTGTTTTTGTCCGCTATGCCAGTAACGGTGATGGTGCAGAATGGGAGAGGAAGGAACCGACAGGTGCTAGTTTGCGCGGCACTTGGGGAGAGAATAATTCTTTCTTTGGTCTTGCTCCTGGTTCTTCCCGTGAGCAGGGTTGGTTCTGGATTGGTGCGGGTAAGGGAGAGGTGAGGCGAGTGTTCTTAACTGAATCACCAATTGATGCCCTCTCCTTAGCAACCATAGATAAAAATCGCCAGACTGCGGCAGGGATAAGCATCTACCTATCCACAGATGGTTCTGGCGCTGTACCCACAGAGGCATTGAAAAGAGTGCTTGAGGGTGGTGGTCAGGTGGTGGCTGCGTTTGATGTTGACCAGGTAGGTGAGGAAATGGCCTGGAAATTGGCTCAGGAACTGCCGGGGGTTTCTCGCGTGAGTCCAGCCTATGGGAAAGACTGGAATGAAAGACTGCTGATGGAGGGAAAACCACCGGAGCTGGCGAGACAGTTTAATAGGGATAAAGAGACTCTGCGCTCCCTGTGGGATTGGCATCGAGCTGCAAGGGAAATGGGTAAGTCTGAGAATTATCTTAATCGGATTACTGAGGTGGCAAGGGATTTTAATAAGGGGGAGCCGTTATCTGGGAGGGCGAGGGCGGCGATGCAGCATGATTTGCAGGAGGTTCAAAGGCAGAGGCAGAGGGAGAGTGGGGGGATGGAGATGGGTGAGTGATTGAGAAACATCTACTAATTACCAAGGCTTCCGCCTTGAAAGGCAGAGGGCAGAAGGCAGAAGGCAGAAGGGAAAAAGAAGGACTTCTTTCTTTTCCCTTAAGGTAAAAGCCCCTGCATTTACGTATGGAGAAAAAGAAATATTTGAAAACTTGGTGGCTTGCCGTGACGTTTCAAGACTTCCTTATTGAATCCCCTGCATTTATGCATGGGGTTCCTTCTGCCCTCTGCCTTTTATCTTCTGCCTTCTTCAATAAGCAATTTAACTGAAAGTGACTAGTAACAAAGGACAGGAGCTATCTGGTCGGATAGAAGATCAATAAGTATACCACAATTTGTTGAAAACAAAAAGCAGATGACACCGTGGGAGTGACTTGCCACCGAATTTCATGGTGGTATCTTAATTTTTTTGTCAGTCCCTAGACCTAAACTTATCCTCAAAATATTGTTGGTACAACTGGCAACTTACCCTGGCCTGATTGTCCTGTAAGTGGACTAATCCGAGACTCCTTAACTTGAAGCAATGCTCAGTACTTAACTGAGTTGGTTCTTTTAGCACTCGTTGAAACTCCTCAGCTAAACTGGGATTTTGTTGAAGAGTCCATAAGATTTGGTGGAGATACTTACTAAAAATACCTGTATCAGTTGCTGCCTTTTGCAGTAAATTTCCCAAAGGAATATTATTTCTTAGGCTGTGATAAAGTGCTAGTCGGACAAGATAGGGAAATCCCCCTGTCCATCCCATCAGTTGCTCTAGTTCAGAAGCTGTTAGCTTGAGTCCATGACAGTGTGCCAAATCTTTGACATTGGTCTTGGTAAAAGGTGGGAGTTCAATAGGCAGTCCCACATTAAAGGGAGATTGATTAGTATGGAAGGGAAGGTAAACCTCGGTAGAATGAGAGATGAGCAGTCGTAATTTTTGCCAGGTCGGATTATCTTTCGTTTCCTCATACCATGAGCGTAATAATGAGAAAAAGTCCAGGGCAAGCTCTGGATATTCAAACAAGCGATTGACTTCATCCAATGCTAAGATGACTGGATGGGTAATTTGCTCAAGCAAATAGCCTTGGAAATAGATGGTGCTACTAACCAAAGCTCCCATATCTTCATCCCAGTATTCATCGAGCTTTGATTTTAGTTTTAACTGTTGTCCTACATTGGCGCAAAACCAGCGAAAAAACTTTTCTGTAGAGGTAAAAATTCCGGTTCCGGCACGAAGCAAGCTTAAGCGCACGGTGTAGTAGTTCTCAAGATTGCCATAAGCCAGAACTCTTGCCATTAATGATGTTTTACCCATTTTTCTGGGAGCTGTGATACGAATCAAAGCTCTTGGTTGAACAATTTCTTGATAGCAAATTTGTTCTATAGATTGGTTGCTTGCTGCAAGATTATTTTGAGGATAACGCTCTATATAGAATGGAGAATAGAGAGGAGTTTGACCCTCCGGAAATTCTAAATTTTTATTTTTGCTTTTTAGGGAATTTCTCAAAGGGGAGTTATGTTGGTTAGATAAATTATTTAGTCGTTGTTTGAGGAGAGTACGACAGTTATGTTTACTAACTTTTTCTCCTAGAGCAACTGAAAGTTGTTGCCATAGTTTTGGAGCAATTCCTTGTTTAAGGTAACTTTCTGAGTAGTTATTTTCTTTAGCAATTTCGGTATAAGTCTTTGAGCTTTCAGATAGGACTTCCCGTAAAATAACTTTTTGGAAACAACTAAGTTGGTTTCCGTTTTCAGAAGTAATTAAATGTTCAGCTAATTTAATTAGATTTTCGAGATAAGACTCTTCTTCTGCTTTTTGAAGAGGTGAACCAGTTTGATTATTATTGATAGGAGGCATGTTTGCTGAGCAGAGCGAATAGGTAGTTATTTGTTAGTAATTCACAAAGCTTTGAGCTTTAGGAAGTATGGAGCCACTGTGAACACCAAATAGCGGCAGATAGATGGATAACAAACGATAAGCGGATAACTGACATAAATGTACTTTACAGAGAAAGAGAAACCCTATGTCTATATTTGGACAATGTATAAAAGCTAAAATTGATATAAAGTACCTTTAATAATACGTAGACTCAACAATAAAAAAGTATATACGAGGATATAGTTTGGTGTGATTATCACCCTTGACAAATAGACGGTGTTTGTACACAGAACGAGTAAAGTTCCCGTACTACCCCCTATACCTACTCTAATGGTCTGTCAATTTTGAAGTGAGGGATAGGACAATTCTCCAAAATCCCTTCATCCAAAGTCTAAAGT
>JBAUJE010000176.1:0-2142 GCA_049683475.1 Coleofasciculaceae cyanobacterium
CGTCTAGTCGGTGCTGAATCTCTTCTACGTGACGGCAAAACTACAGTGCAAGACTTTGTCCGTAGCGTTGCCAAGTCAGAGCTATACAAATCCAAGTTTTTCTACAACAGCTTTCAAACACGGGTAATTGAACTCAATTACAAGCATTTGTTGGGCAGAGCTCCCTATGACGAAGCAGAAGTAGTCTATCACTTGGACTTGTACGAAAATCAAGGGTACGAGGCTGACATTGACTCTTACATTGATTCAATAGAGTATCAAACGAACTTCGGGGACAGCATTGTTCCTTACTACCGAGGTTTTGCCACTCAAAGAGGGCAAAAGACCGTAGGGTTTAACCGCATGTTCCGGCTTTACCGGGGCTATGCCAATAGCGATAATGCCCAACTCGAAGGCAATAACTCTCGCCTGGCTAGTGAACTAGGTCGTAATGGCGCTTGCGCTATTGTTGGTCCTTCCGGTGGTAGCGATGGTTGGTCTTACCGTCCTTCAGTGAAAGGTGTAACTCCTAGTAGCAATTTCGGTGGGGCTGCAACTTTTGGCAAAACAGGTCGCACCTTCCGTGTAGAGGTTTCTGGTCTTAATCAACCCCGTTATCCCAAAGTACGACGCATCAGCAAAGCCTTCATTGTTCCTTATGAAGAGCTATCAAGCCAAATGCAGAGATTCCAGCGCTTGGGTGGTAAGATAGCTAGCATTACTCCACTTTAGTGGCTAGCAATTTTTCAGCAAATATCGATTAGCAATTACCAATTATCAAAAAGCTATGTTGGGTTCAGTTTTAGGTGGAAGAAGTGGCGGTGCGCCTTCTGCTAGTCGCTATTTTCGTTACGAAGTCGCTGGCTTGAGTCAGAGCGAAGAAACTGAAAATATGGACTATCAGATTCGTTCTAGCGCCAATGTATTTATCACGGTGCCTTATAACAGGATGAATCAGGAAATGCAGCGGATTACTCGGATGGGTGGCAAAATTGTCAACATCGAGCCTGTAACTGCCGATTCTGATTCACATGAGTCCCATGACTCACATGAGTAATCAGTATTAAGGACTAATGTCAGAGTCTCGTACTGAGAATTTAGACTTGTCATCATCGAAAGCTGAGTCTGTCGGTGGTGGTGAGTCTTTAACTGTAGAACAGGCGATCGCTAATCTCCAAGCGGGAGACAAAGGGCAGCGCTATTACGCAGCTTGGTGGTTAGGTAAATTTAGAGTTAGGGAACCTGAGGCAATTTCTGCCCTGATTGATGCCCTAGAAGATCAAGATAACCGGACAGAATCAGGGGGATATCCCCTGCGCAGAAATGCAGCAAGGGCACTGGGAAAACTAGGAAACCTTGAAGCAGTACCAGCTTTGATACTTTGCTTGGACTGCTCAGATTTTTATGTTAGGGAAGCCGCAGCACAGTCTCTAGGCATGCTAGGCGAACTTTCGAGCATACCTAAGCTAATGACATTGCTTGAAGGTGGCCTAGCAGAAGCTATGCCAATACCAGGGTGTCCCCACCTAGCTCAACCTTATAATGCAACTATCGAAGCTTTAGGTACCCTTAGTGCCAAAGAAGCAATTCCCCTAATTGAACCATTTCTCGAACATCCGAACGAGTTAGAACAATATGCAGCCGCACGAGCAATGTACCAGCTTACCGGTAACTCTACTTACGGCGATCGCTTAATTAAAGCCTTAGGTGGTGAGCAACTGCAACTGCGACGTGCTGCTCTTTCGGACTTAGGAGCAATTGGTTATTTACCAGCAGCTGAAGCCATAGCTGAGACTTTAGCAGAAAACAGTCTCAAGCTGATTTCCCTTAAAGGTATTTTAGAGCATCAAATAAAAAAACACTCTGGGGAATCTCAACCTTTTTCGGAGTCTGTCATTAAGCTTATAAGTCTGATGGATGACTTACTCTGAAATTTAGGTAATAAGGAAAATAACTCAGAAAAAAGCCATAGACTTCTTGCCAAAGTCAAGCTCATCAATTGCAAGTCTAATACACAATAAACAATGAGCAATGAGCAACAAGCAATAGAACTAATACAAGCTGTCGAGCAAGCAGATTCTTCTGAGAGCTTAAAGGAAGCAGTAGAAGCCTTAGCAAATGCCCGTTTGGAGCAAGGAATTCCTCTCTTAATTGCAGCTCTGA
>JBAUJE010000177.1:0-6447 GCA_049683475.1 Coleofasciculaceae cyanobacterium
GGCTGATACCCGTTCGTCATCCATACCACCTGGTAGGGAGGAAGCTAGGGGTAAACCATCAGGGGTCACCATTGCTGCACCTTGTACATCAGCAGTGGTAGTAACAAAATTTTGTAAAATCTGCCCAATTTTTTGAGAATTAATTGCCATTGTTGTACTCCTGGTTAAGTTTCAGCTAGTGAAATTGTGCCAATTTCTATTTTTTTCAACTGATAGCTAAGATTTACATAGAATCTGCGCCAGTTTTGATTAGACGTCTGAATAAACCCTCTGTCCAGCCAGTTTCTTTGAGAACAGCGGCTGAAGTTACTTCTACGTAAGCTTGCTCGATGAAAGATAAATCAATCATGCAAATTCGACTGAGAGCATCTAGCAATTCTTGATTTTTGCCATCTGCCCTTACTCGTTTACCTACTTCGTTAATTACAGTTGCCATCGCCGGGACAACGTGCTGGGGTCCGATACCAATTTGCACATGCACTAAACCAATACGCCAGCGACGATCAGCATAGGCATTTCCCCAGTCATCCATGCCGGCAAACATTTCATGAAACCATTGAACAAAGGTTTCACGTAAGCGATGACTACGTCCTTCTTTATCGTTGATAATAGCATTCATCTCTTCATCACGACCTAAGTAATCGTAGAAATGGTCTGCCATTACTGGAGCGATTTCTTTGCCCCAATCTGCTTCAGATTTGAGCAATGCTTTGTCTTCGCTGGTAAAGCTTACGCGCTTTTCCATAGTCGTCATAAAGGCGTGGGGATCTAAGGTCATAACTGACTCCTCTGGTGTTAGTTTTAGTTCAACAAGTTCTTTGACTTTTTAACAGCACACAACTAAGTTTGTCTGTATTTCTTGTTGATTTGTTTCGTAAGGATTTTGTGAAATTATTGACTGCTAATAAAAAAGCATTTTTTAGATGTCTATACTTCAATAAAGAGCTAGACAAAAAATATATGCTGTAGCTATTTACCAGCACATTTAAAGTAACGCCAATTTTCAGAACTCTTACTGCTAACTTTTACAGTGGTTAGTCATTAAATCAGGATGTTTTTGTTATCAATCAAAAAATACGTATCTGCATTTTCGTATATCTATCTATTAATCTGAGCCTTCTTGAAAAATTGCCTACTAGACTTTACAGGGTTTATCTGTTTAATCCGGATAATTTTTCCGTTAGCCGTCTATATCTATCTACACCTAAATTTCTTGTTGACCTAGCTACTGACCTTAATAGATGAGGTGATAGGTTATGATAACGATAGAACTTATTAAGATTAACTTTTGTATAGATAAGCAATAAAAATGTTGTTTATATCGGTTTTCCAATAAGTGGAGTACACTAAATTGTTGCCCACTCCTACAGATAATGCCAGACAAACTGCTGCTTTAAATGATTAAAGTTATCAAGCTTACAATGTGACACCTTTAGGGCGCATAATGTGAGTTTGGATTAGACGCCTGAATAAACCCTCTGTCCAACCAGTCTCTTTGAGAACAGCGGCTGAAGTTACTTCTACGTAAGCTTGCTCGATGAAAGATAAGTCAATCATGCAAATACGACTTTTCAGCTGATGATTATAAATTTTCCTTACTCTCAACTTGAACCTGAATTCCTCTACTTTGCATCGTTTGTAAAAATAACTCAGTAGAAAGTCCAGCTTCTACAGGCCAAACGCCTGGTTTGCTGAGTTGACCCAACAATATTAGTTCAGCAATACTACCAGTGCCAGCACCAGCTGCTACTGCTGTATTTTCATGCACCAAAGTTGAGCAGGCACTAGCAGGCTTGGCATTTTTATAACCCCTAACTTCAGAACGAACAGCAACGCCAATACCGCTAAAGCGATCAGTTACATCAGTCATGGCGTGACTAACTTGAGACAAAAACTCGATACCTCCAGGATTTTTCAGCCAAGATGAAGGGAAAATATGGGCAGCAATCCAAGTGAGGTGATTATAAAAATCAGGAACAGAACCGAATTTGGTAATTACCGTTTTTACAGGGAATGAATCAACCAGGGTAAAGGCTTCTGGCATATCAAACCAGTAAACGCCAGCCTTACCATAGGGAGCAGGAAATCTGACTTTCTCACGCTCACTATAAGGTTTAACCTCTTGCCACTGGTTATCAATCCAAGCCTCAAACGGTTCTTGTAGACCCAGAAAAGTTGTCCGCATTACCGTCACCCCAGCACCACCAGAACCTGCTACGACATAGGAAAGATGGATTTCTTCTGGTTTGTCTAGTTGTTCGACATCGTGACGTACCATACTATTGGAAACGCCAGGAAAAATACCGGAATTAATAATGGCAGTAACTCCGGCTGCTTGTGCTGCATCACAAAGGGCTAAAGCTTTACGGGTGAAGGCGCGGTTATCACTAACATCTAAATAGTTAACCCCCTGTTCGATGCAGGTTTGTAAGACAGTCGCGTCTCGGTAAAGGAAGGGCCCGGCACAGTGAATTACCAAGCTATGAGTTGCGATCGCTTCCCTCAACCCTTCTTGATCTGACAAATCTAGGGCGAGAAACTGCACCTGCGGTTCTACCTGTTGTTTAGCGATAGTTTCAGCCGTAGCTTGGCGACCTGTAACTGTAATTTGCGCTTGGGTATGGCTAACGAGATCTTGCGCCACACTGCTACCAATTCGCCCCTGTCCTCCCAAAATTAAAACTCGGTCTGTCATCTTACCTGCATCAACAATATTTATATTATTTCATAACTTTTCAATAAATATTTTTTGATGAATTGCTACAACTGGTCGAGGGTTCAGCAATGGCTTCAACCAAAGCTGAACAAATTAAACCAAGATCATAAACTCCATAGACAGTTGGCACACCAGACCTGTAAACGAGATTTTTTAGGACTAGGATAGTTTCAAGGCTGACTCTACTGCTGATTTAAGATAGCTGCTAGCATCCTTTAACTTATGACTAAATGGCTGGTGAGTATTCAAAAATACGCGAGCACAATTGCGACCAGGCATACCAGAAATAGAACCACCCGGATGAGTTCCTGCACCTGTCAGAAATAGGTTTTTAATCGGCGTTTTGTAGTTAGCAATTTCTGGCAAGGGACGCAAGAAAATCATCTGATCTAAAGTCATATCTAGGTGGTAATAGTTACCTTTGTATGCCCCTAACCTCGCTCCTAATTCGGCTGGACTTTCTACGCGACGCGCCATTATTGCTTGCTTAAGATTGGGCGCATAATCTGCTAACTTATCAATTACTCTGTCTGCTACTTTATGCTTTAATTCATCCGTCCAACCTGTACCATTTAAACCAGTACCTTCAGCTCCAGCTATTTGATAAGGGGCGAAAAATTCAATCCAGAGAGTATGCTTTCCTTCCGGGGCCATTGAGGGGTCTAGCACTGTTGGCACAACAGCATACATAGAGGGGTTAGAGTCAGGAATATGTCCCATTTGTGCAAATGAATGGGCTTCTTCGACATGGGCCATTGAGTCGGCAATTAGTACTGAACCAATTAAATATTCATCTTTGTGGTCGAAAGCTTCAAAGCGTGGCACCTCTGATAAGGCACAGTCAATTTTGAGAATTGTTTCGTTATTATTGACAGTTCGCCGTTCTACTCTTTCTCGTAATTTGGCATCGGCTGAATCAAGATCAGCAGAGTCAACTAACTGGAGAAACAAGCGTTTAGCGTCAATGTTGGAAATCACACCTTTATTAGCACGATACTCTGTACCGTTGCCAACTCTGACCCCTACTGCTTGACCATCATCAATCAGAACCTGCTTAACTGGCTGGTCACATAAAACAGTACCACCTTTCTCTTTAACCAGCTTTAACAGAGCTTGAACTAGTGCGCCAGTACCACCAAGGGGTCTTGCCATACCAGGATCGTGGCGCAGTGACATCATCATCGCCCCAATGGCACTGGTTTTTTGAGAGGGAGGTACTCCTAGTTCCGCGGCCAGTCTGGCTAGGGGGGCTTTGAGAAATTCAGAATCAAACCACTGATTAATAATATCTTCTGGGCTGGTGATCATGTCCCGCAACCAGTCGAGGACTTTTTGAAGACCACCAGCTACTGACAAAACACTGCGAATATTTTCTAGACGATAGTTACCTAAGATATCAATAATTGACTGAGGAGGAGCATTAAACATAGGAGCGATCGCTTGGGTGACGCGATGCCAGTATTCGTTATACTCTGCATATTTTTGGGCATCGCGCTCACTGTAGCGGCTAATCTCAGCACAAGTCTTCTCTACAGAACGATGGGCCAGAAAATATTTACCATCAGGATGGGGACAAAAGACCACAGGATCACAAAAAAGATATTCCAACCCGTACTTTTTCAGTTCTAATTCCTCTACCACTGGCCCTAGGTGAATAAACTCGTGGTCAATGGCACAGAGGTTGAACTTAAAACCAGGTGCCGTT
The DNA here is from genome assembly GCA_049683475.1 of Coleofasciculaceae cyanobacterium. Lineage (GTDB taxonomy): Bacteria > Cyanobacteriota > Cyanobacteriia > Cyanobacteriales > Coleofasciculaceae > JBAUJE01. The sequence goes on from JBAUJE010000177.1 coordinate 4,422, forward strand.
AAAGGCATCACTTCTTCGGTCGTTGCAGCACCACCCGGCAAGGAACGAGCCTCTAGCAGGAGTACACTATAACCAGCTTTGAGTAAGTAGGAGGCACAGACTAGTCCATTGTGACCCGCACCGATAATAATTACGTCGTAAGATTGCATGAATTAGACTCTAGAGACTTGAAATTATTTCCTAATTGTGAAGAAATTTAAAGATTCAGCTAATAGCTTACTTGCTAGACCAAGGATGCTCCCTAAGAAAGAGATTTATAGTATCCTTGACTGGAGTAAGTATACTCGCCTACCACATCCTGAGTTATGGTAGCTCCATTAAGAAGTAATAGTACATCTAGAGAAAGACGTAGTTTTCTATAGTCTTCGTCAAAATTGGTTGCTGAAGGCTGGCTGAAAACAATTGTCACAGCTATACTGGCAAAGTCGGGACTTTTGTGTAATTAGCAATTCCTAATTGATATATGAGTACTGTTGTTAAAGTTGTTCAACCATCTGGTATCTTAGACGGAACAAAAGCAGGTCAGTTTCGCCAAGAGATCTCCAGTCTAGTTGAATCAGATGTCGATATCGTCTTGATTGATTTCTCTGACGTTAGCTTTATGGATAGTTCAGGTCTAGGAGCTCTTGTCCTTGCATTGAAAACTGTTCGCGCAGCGGGTGGTAAGCTCTTTATTTGCTCAGTTAATGAACAAATAAAAATGCTGTTTGAATTGACTAGCATGGATCGCGTCTTTGAAATATATCCGACGCGAGAAGATTTTGAGAGTGCCGTACTTTCTGCTAGCTAATTTCAATTACTTTCATTAATAAAAGTTAATTGAAGTTAATTACTAGTAAAGATAAATCGTCATCAAAATCATCAGATGGGTTAATTGTTTGTAGAGAACGCAAAATCTGATCTAGGTCAGAACAATTTTTGTTCCTGCAATCTGCGAGTAGCTTAATGAATGGTTCCAATCCCCAGATTGTGCCATCAGCTTGGCTAATCTCGTAAATCCCATCGCTGAAAATATACAGGGTGCTTTTTTCTGTAATTTCATAGCATTGATCTACGTAGTCAGCCTCAGGGAACATACCGACTGGCAAACCCATAGTCTTTAATTGCCGAACTTGAGCCAAAGAAGCTGTAGTTCCTGAAATGAGTATAGCCGGCGGATGCCCTGCACTAGCGTAAGTAAGTTTACGCTGGGTTTTATTATAGACACCGTACCAGATGGTGAAGTATTTATCATTGCGCTGAGTCATCTGGAAAGTTTCATTTAACCCTCGCAAAACATCGCTCGGCTGATAGTAATTAATCTTAGGAAGTGCTCGAGATTTAAGCATGTTAAGCATGGACAGAGTAGGTAGGGCAGCCCTTAAGCCGTGTCCAGAAGCATCAATCAAATAAATCGCTAGATTATCTGGATCGAGCCAGTAATAATCAAAGCCGTCACCCCCTAATTGCCTGGAAGGAATGAAACGGGAATCAATGGTCAGTGGCGGCTCTGTCATCGGGTCTGGCAGTATGGAACTGACATACTCAGCAGCTTCTGCTAATTCAGCCTCTAAGAGCTGTTTTTGAGCTTGTAGGTCACGACCCAGTTCGTGTAGTCTAAAGCCGGCCCGCACCCTTGCCTGTAATTCAGGTATTTCAATGGGTTTAGAGAGAAAGTCATCGGCTCCCGCATCCAAGCCCTTAACCCGATCCTCAACGGAACCGAGAGATGTCAGCATAATGAATATAGTTGTTGAGAGTTCTGGCGTTGCCTTAACTTGACGACATACCTCCAGTCCATTCATGCGTGGCATAATCCAGTCACACAGCACCAAACCTGGACGTAATTTTCGTGCTTGTGCCAGACCTTCTTCACCATTACAGGCTACTGCAACCTCATAACCCTGGTTATGTAGGGTACGTTTTAACAACATCTGAATAGCTGGATCGTCATCAACAATCAAAATTTGTTTCATAGCATCAAGGTACTAAAATTCAGCATGAGATTTAGTAAATGCACTTACCAACGATAAACTAAGACAGTTTG
>JBAUJE010000178.1:0-1937 GCA_049683475.1 Coleofasciculaceae cyanobacterium
AGGGCACACTGAATCATTTCAACATCCGGCTCCAAAACCGCTGCTAAGTCTGCCTGCGATCCACCGTTGAGTTGAAAAAATATTGACCTCGCTAGTACGAAAGCGAAATCTGGGGGGACCGCATCACCAACGTGCGTGTATTGAGACGATCTTGAACCAGCAAATTCCAGGTCGCGCGGAAAGGTCTGGATGATCGAGCACTCTTCGACGCTGAGTCTCTTTGCCCCGGGAACTTCGCCCTCCCAAGGCTCTCCACCAGATTTCAGATGGGCATGATATTTCGGGGCGATACCCTCAACATCAATCCAGTGCGTTTTGTACCCGCCGGATGACGCCAAGATTGTGTGACAGGGACCATTGGGATCAAGCGGGCGTCCACCACCGTTGTAGATATGCCCCGCATACGGACTAGGCCGCAAATCGGGATATTTTGCGTATTTCACCGGGGATTTTGGAGCCTCACCAATTGGCTCCGGCCCTAAGACTTTTAGTGCTGACAGGTGGTCGTTAGCTGTACCTGGACCATGGGTCGGAGCAGGAAAGCGAAGCCGGATAGTTCGGCTGCCTAGAATAAATAGCCTCCGTCGTTTTTGTGGCACTCCGTAGTCTGCGGAATTGAGAACGGCCCAATTGAGCTTGTAACCCATCCCAGACATGCGAGCCAGCACTGAATCAAAGTAAGGGCGAGCACGCTTTTGAGCAAGCCCTGGAACATTTTCCATTAGAAAAGCGGCAGGCTTGATCTGCGATAGGCAACGGAGGTATTCGGGAAGCATATCTCGCGAATCGTTACTCGTTTTTCTCAGTCCGCCAATGGAAAACGGCTGACAGGGCGGACCTCCAGCCACGAAGTCAATACGCCCTCTGTATTTTGAGAAGTCGATCTCACGGATGTCAGAATTATAGTGAATTGCTTCAGGATGGTGACGCGCATAGGTCTCTACGGCATCTCGCTTAAACTCGACGCATGCTTCGACGTCAAAGCCGGCACGACGTAGGCCCATCGACAGGCCACCAGGTCCAGAAAAGATGTCAACTGTCTTCATAGATTCTCATCTTACCGTTCTAGACCGTATCATGGCTCACTTGGAGAGCTAACGGTCGCAATCACCGGACACAGATAACTTTTGCAACCAACCAACTAAACTGAACTGTTCCGGTGCATTGCGATTGTTATGCAGCGATCGCTGAATCACTTTTGTTCAATGATCATTACCAGCATATATCCACATTGGTTCTGTTTTCCCAGCCCTTGTAAACCCACATTTCTCGTAAAATGAAATTGCCTCACTGTCAGCTACAAGCATGTGCATGTGCATTTGTTCGTATCGCTTCTTTAAGATTTCCATGATTCTTTTGCCAATGCCTTGACCCTGATAATCTGGATGAACTAACAGATGGGGATAATACACGACTAAAAACCCATCTGAGATTGCATTGCCAATGCCCACAAGCCTTTCGCCATCCCACGCCGAGACAAGGGCATGAGAGTTAAGTAACGCTTGATACAATGCCTGGGTTTTTTGTGCTGAAGACCAACCATTAAACTCGTATATGGGGAGAATCTGCTCGATCGCAATATCTCGCTGCTCAGAAAAAGTAATCATGTCTAGTGGGATTGACCTACAACTTCGTAATGTACGACTCTTGGTTCAAACTCTAGTAGGAAATCTTCGTCTTCCGAGTAATATTTCGCAACTTCTACATCCTGACCAGCGAAACCTTGAAGGACTTCCATACTTTCCCAAAACGAGAGCGTAATGAAGTGCGTGACCTCTCCTTCAGGATGTTCAAGAATGTAGACACCGACATTCCCCTCTACCGATTGATAATCAGGGATAGCCCGTGTGTTCAAAAATTCTCGGTATGCTTTGGCTTTAGAGGTTGGTACTCTACCATGCCAGATTCTTGAGATCATCTTTTTCCAGGATTCGATG
>JBAUJE010000179.1:0-3358 GCA_049683475.1 Coleofasciculaceae cyanobacterium
GAATTGCCTTTTGTAAAAATCATCATTGGGCTTTTGACAAAGGCTGGTTTAGCATAACGAGTAATTACAAAATTATTGTTGCCGATGATTTGCAAGAGGAATCGCCATATGCTCGCAAGATGAAAGAATTTCATGGCGAAAATATTCTCCTACCCGATTCAGAAAAATACACTCCTGACCTATATTATCCAGATACAAAAGCACTCAAAAAGCATCGCAAAAAATGGAGATTTCCAACACGCTAACAAATCAACAAATTTCTCTGTTCCCACCACGAACTGTTGAAGAGTTGGTGGAAAGTATACAAAATCTGACAGAAGAAATCCAAAAATTATATTGCCAAGAAGATATACCAATTGTGATTGGCTGGAGTGGAGGGAAAGATAGTACATGTATACTACAACTTATCTGGAATGCGATCGCAGCCCTGCCACCAGCACAACGAACTAAAACAGTTCACGTTATTACAAATGATACACTCGTAGAAAATCCCGTTGTTTCTGCTTGGGTACGTAACTCACTTGCTCAAATGCAGGTTGCAGCCAAAGAGCAAGCTATGCCCATAGAAACCCATTTAACTTATCCTGAAGTTAAAAATACTTTCTGGGCATGCTTAATTGGTAAGGGATATCCAGCACCGAGAAAACGCTTTAGATGGTGTACAGAACGACTCAAGATTAAACCAGCTGACTCCTTTATTCGCGAAGTCATTAGGACTAGCGGTGAAGTAATCCTTGTTTTGGGAACTCGTAAGGCTGAAAGCGCTAAACGGGCGGCAAATATGGCTAAGCATAGAGAGTGGCGTGTGCGCGATCGCCTCAATACAAATCCAGACAGACCTAACTCTCTGATTTACACTCCTATAGAAGATTGGCGTACCGATGAAGTATGGATTTACTTGAACCAGTGGCAGAACCCTTGGGGACAAAATAACAAAGATTTATTTGCCATGTATCGAGGGGCAACAGCAGATAATGAATGCCCCTTAGTAATTGATACCTCTACTCCTAGCTGTGGTAATTCTCGGTTTGGTTGCTGGGTTTGCACCATGGTAACTAAGGATAAATCGATGGAGGCGATGATTCAAAATGACGAGGAGAAAGAATGGATGCAGCCTTTACTCGATATCCGTAATGAACTAGATATTGACGACGATCGCGATAAAAGGGATTTTCGTCGAATATATGGTAAGGTCGAACTTTTTCAACGTAGGGCAGATGATGAAAGTTCGGTTGAACCAATTCCTGGCCCCTATACTAAGTACTGGCGGGAACATTGGCTAAGACGAGTCCTAGAAGCACAAACCCAAGTCCGCCAAACTGCACCAGCAGAAATGCGTGATATCACCCTCATTACTCCAGAAGAACGAAGCGAAATTCGCCGTATCTGGTTAGAAGAAAAGCACGAGTTCGACGATAGCTTACCCCGCATTTACAAAGAAGTGACGGGGGAAGACTTCCATGATATTCGTCTTGGCGCTGGTAATAGTTTGTTAGGTAGTGATGAGTGGACGGTACTAGAAGAAATTTGTGATGAAGATGCCATGCACCTAGAATTAATGTCTAAGTTGCTAGACACCGAACGCCAATACTACACAAAATCTCGCCGCGTGGGAATTTATGAAGACTTAGAGAAATGCTTTACCACCAGTTCCCGCAGCAAAGAGGAAGCAATTGAAAATGCCCATCTCAAACGAGATTTAAAGAATGCTGCTGGTGAAGGGGATGTGGCAAAGGTTAAGCAGTTAACTTGGGCAGATTTGAAATTTCCTCATCAGGATGTAGAGGAAGGGAACGGGGAATAGGCAACTGGTAACAGTAGGATAAACACAGATAGCAGTACTTTACCTCCGAAAGCTTACTCCCTCTCCTTGCAGGGGAGGGTTGGGGAGGGGTTTTTACACTTTCGGTGGTGGTGTAATATTCCACTTAACTAAACCCTGGTCAATTTTCCTCAATAATTCCAAGTCTTTCTCAGCTAAAGACTGACTGCTACTATCCATCTTCTTCTCTAAGAAAGCGAAGGCTTGACGAAATTGACCTGCATCTGCCTCAACGGGGGAGTCGAAGTGGCAGGGAATAATACGCCCTAAATCCCAACTTGCTACTTTATCTACCCATTCTAGGGTTTCTTCGGGGGCGCGATTGAGAATAAGAGTCTGTAGAATTGGTGCGACTAAAAGCTGTCCACCCTTTCTTAATGCCGTGAATGACTGCTGCCAGTTTTCTTGCCAGCGGAAGGGGAACAAACCAAAATAAGCCTTTTTTGACTGATCGGTTGCTTGACGGGAAGCCCTAAATGCCTCTCCCCAACTAATTACCTCTAAAGTACTCGGCCGGAAATAAAAGGCAAATAAAGTAATACGCTGCCATCCCTTACGGCGACTTGCCAAGTTATCTGGGACGATATCTGCTGCATTTTCCTTGGCGTGGAAAAGTAAGGGGTAGGGTTCAATTTGCAAAATTTCCGGCGGTTCCTCTGGTACAGACACTACTGTATCCGTAACTAGTAAAGTGTGCGATCGCTTATCGAAGAAAGCAATTTCCTGAAACTTCCCCGGGCCTAATTCAATGGGGTTAAGTATGGCATAGTCAAATTGATCAGCAAAGGGGGTTTGGCTGCTATCAGCCGGGAGTGCTTGAGTACGTCCAATTGGTAAGCCTAGCCAACTGAGGGGTAAGTTGAGGGGAAAACTCCATTGGTTGGGGGCAACGAAAACCTGGGCTTGGGGAAAATGTCTAGCAAACGGGCCAACAAATACTTTGTGTTCTATACCAGAAATAGTGGGCAGGATGATGTATTTGACCTCACCGTGTTTTTCCACCAACTCTTTAACTAACCTGATACACTCTGGAGTTGGGGCAACGGGTGCGTAGACAAGCAAACCCCCCTCAGAGAGTTTAACTATAGTCATGCGAATTGGCACAACGACGTAGAAGATACCCTGTAACTGGTCAAACGTCCATAGGGTATCCTTTATTACTTCTTGGCGGAGCGTTCGCCGTTTACCATAAGGATAAAGTGGCACAATAGGCCAAAGAGGCCATGACCAATCTCTAGGATTACTTTTGGCAAGACCTGGTTGCCCCTGTCCTTGAAGCTGTGAACTCGACATGAACTTCTCCTACGCTTTGATCGTAGTTCTTGTTATTTTACGACTCCGGGGTTAATTGTGGGAAATTCAAGTTTTTTTATTAGGCATTAACTAATCTTCTTCTTCAGACTCATCGACAGACCGACCTAAGTACAGTGTGATGAATTCAACTGCGGCAGTTGAATTAATTTTCTCTAGTCCATCTCGAATCTGTAAAACTGCATCTGCCGCCGGATCTGTAGTTCCATTGACCCAGCGGTTAAC
>JBAUJE010000180.1:0-1609 GCA_049683475.1 Coleofasciculaceae cyanobacterium
ATGGCTCGCACATCTGGAAACGCACGCTCTGGACTTTACCGCATCGTTCCGCCAACTGGCAGAGCAACTGGCGCCCGATGCGACCCCACGGTTCGGTGAGTTCGAGCATGCGTGGCGCGCGCGACTCGCAACGCAACCGCAATCGTCCGAGGAACTTCAGACGAGAATGCGCTCGGTCAATCCGCTGTTCATTGCACGCAACCATCAGGTAGAGCGCGCGATCGCCGGCGCGATTGAAGGCGACTTTAGGGTGTTCAACACCCTGCAGAGGGTGCTGAAAAAGCCGTTTGATGAACAACCCGAATTTGCTGAATTTGCAGTGCCACCGCAGCCAGAAGAACGCGTACAAGAAACTTTCTGCGGCACCTGACAGTCGGTCTGTCGATCAGGCGTCCGGTTGCGACTTGGCCGGCCGTACCAAAGGCCAGAACAACTGCTCGGACACGGTGGCAGGCTCCAGGTTTTCTACGCCATTGCGCCCGGCAAGTGCGTGCCAGCACAGCGCTATGCCGCGTCGGCTCCACGCATGCGCTGATTCAGCAAAACAGATGCCAGCGTCATGGCGCCAGCCGCGCACAGACAATAGATCCCGAGCGTGAGCATTTGCGTTGGCAGTGCAATACCCAAGTCGATCAGCGTGCCCGTAATACCGGGACCAGCTGCCGTCGACAACACCATGGCAGAGACAATGACCGAACGGACTGCACCCAGGTGCAAGGTCCCATAGACTTCCGGCCACAGCGCACCAAACAAGGTGGACGAAACGCCATAACTCACACCCAGCAGTAGCATCGTGCCAATGAGTGCAAACGGTGAGGCACCGCTCGCCAACACGAAACAGGCAGCGGACAGCGGTAACAGGAAAAACGGCAGCACACGCACAGCACCGATCTTGTCGATGACACTACCAGCGATCAGGGCGACCACCACCGTCGTCGCGGCCATCACCAGCAGCGACTGCGCGAACAACTTCGGCGGCCAATTTTGCAGACTTGCCAGATAGTCCTGATGATAAAAAATCGTTGTGCCAATAAACGCCGGCGCAAGCACACCCACCAGCAACATCCAGAACACCGGGTCACGCAATACTTCACGTCGCGTCCAACTGCGACCTATGGCTCGGGCCGGCGCATCTGTCGCATGGCTGGCATGCGGGGAGCGAGGCTCACGATAAGCCCATGCGGCAAGCGGCAGACCAACCAATAGCAACGCCACGGCCGCGGCAATCCAACCCATTTGATAACCGTAGGCTGTCGCAATCACAGCGAAGGCAAGCGGAATACTGGCCTCGCCACCTTGATGACCCAGCACAACCAGTGAGACCGCACGACCGCGTCCGGCCGCAAACCAGCGCCCCGTCGCGGTCAGGGCAATATGCGTCATCATCCCCTGCCCTAACAGGCGCAACAGAAAAATAGCGATCGCCAGCACGAGGACCGAGGTCGCGAAAGCGGCCAGCAACGTCGCCATAGCCAGCAAAGGCACAACAATCAAAATGGTTTTGTGTTCGGGTATAACGTCAACGAGCCGCCCGACGAACGGCAGGCAGACAGCGCTCGCAAGCGTTGCCAGCATATAGAGTCGACCAAACTCTCCGTGACTGAGCGAA
>JBAUJE010000181.1:0-7814 GCA_049683475.1 Coleofasciculaceae cyanobacterium
ACCAATAAGAACCCAGATGCTGTAGGAGAAGCCGTACAATTATGTTTGTTCGACTTATCCGAGAGCTGGGGAGAGTTGGAGTAACTTATGGAACCCCCTGCCCTTCTAGGCATGGGGTGATCTCAGCGAACAGCCCAACCGAATTCATCTTCTGATTCAGCTAAATCATGCTGTTGCAGCACTGCTGCACCTCGAAAGCAATGCCGAGGCCAGAAAGCAAGCAGAAGAAAAACGAGCGAATCTTCATAAGTCGGACTAAGTTAGAGGGAACAGCAGGAAAGGAATACGAGCATTTTTTGGTGTTACGAGAAATTAGCATTGGGTTTCAAGCTCCTTTCCTTCTAAGGTGCTTGCCAAATTCGCTGGTGATATTGCTCTGGCTCAGCGTAAGGGTCTATATTCTGGTGAGAATGCCCATGACCATGACCATGATCGTGATGATGATGGGAGTGGTTATGACTAGTATCGTTACTAACTGCCGAGAGTCGGAACTTACACAATTCACAATTCATCTGCACCTGTCCTAATTGAGCCTCAATTTCTCGTTCTCGCAGCACAGATAGTAGCTGAGGTTGAACACCCATTTCCGGCAAACAAGTCATGGCAATTTCTGGGTATTGCTCCTGCTGCTGCGCTGTAATGTCAAAAATCTTTCTAACCAGAACACCAGTAAAGAGGAAATAGGGTAAAACAATAATACGCTTGGGTTGGTAGAGACGAGCGCGACGGAAGCCCTCTTCTAAGCGAGGATGGGTAATGCCAATAAAGCAGGTTTCTACCGTTTGATAACCACTTCCTTCCCAGATAAGGCGGGCCATTTTGTAGACATCACTATTAGCATCAGGATCAGAAGAACCCCTGCCCACAAATAGCAATACAGTATCTTGCCGCTCAGCAATCGAGTTTTCTCCCCGTCCCCGCGTCTCTCCTGAATCAAGGGCAGCTAAGCGATCGCGCCATAACTCCAAAATGCCATTGCTAATGCCAAAATGACGACCATAGCTAAATTTCAATTCGGGGTGTCTGACTCTGGCCCTGTCTAACTCATTGGTGACATCAAATTTATTGTGGCGAGCAGCAAAGAGCAAAATTGGTAAAGCTGTCAGTTCCGTGTAACCCTGTTCTAAACATTGGTCTACCCCCTCTTGAATACTCGGGCCTGTCAATTCCAAAAAACAGGGAACTACAGGTCGGGAAGGGTCTAGAGCTTGATATGCTTGGGCAAAATCGAGAAAAGTCTGCCGTCCTCCTGTGTCTTTGGTGCCATGACCAATCATTAAAAGAGGACGTTTGAGGGGTAGGGGAGGTAATGAGATGGAGTTGGTAGAGATGGGGTTGGTATTAATTGCAGTCATGCTATTTTAAAGCTCCTTCCCGTGCAAGGCAGGAAATAGAGTGGACAGGCAACAAATAGGCGTTCTGGCTTAGGAGTAAGGTAACATGCGCTCCTTGACAGCTGCCGCACAGCCCCGGATTTACACCGGCGTTTCCCTGATTCGTTGCGATTAATTGCGCCTTGATATCTTAACGGATTCCTTCTGTTAGCAAAATGCAGGGGAGGGGGAAGGGGAAGATGAGGGAGGTGGGGGAGATGAGGGAGGTGGGGGAGATGGGGGAGATGGGGGAGATGGGGAAGATGGGGAAGATGGGGGAGATGTTGGGCTGAATTAGCAATTTTCAATTCTCAATATTTTATAATAAGACAATAAAATTTATGAAAAATAATAGTGACAAAGATTAGGTTTTTGGAAGAAGGGAGTTAGACCTAATACTCACCATTTATCTAGGGTTCATCATCAACCGAACAGAATTTCTTCAGTAGAAGGCATCCATCCGACGATACCTTTGTAAGAAACCTCTGGTCGATTCTTTATTTATCTTCCGAAAGAAAATACCGTTCGTAAATTGACGATTAAAGAATGTTACAGAATTATGGGATTTCCTGAAGACTTTAAAATCTACTAAAACTTTCATTGGTAGTGTTGCTGGGGTTAAAGTTTGAGCCATCGCTTACACCTCCGGTTCAATACCTGCTGCTCGCAACTGTGCTGCTAACCGTTCTGCTCTTTGACGTTCCTGTTTTAACTGAGATTCAGCTTGCCTTGCTTGTTCATGACCTGTTAACAATAAATTCCCTTGCTCATCCCACCAGCGCAACCAGGAAAGCTCGGAATTTTGATATCGACCTTGCCAAATTCCCAACTCAACTTTTAAAGGTGAAATAGGATAGTGACCCCTTTCATTTGCTGTTACTAACTGATACTGACCTGCAACTAAGCAATAAACCTCAACACTGGCGCGATTAACTTCGTAAATTCCGTAATAGGCTGGGCGAATCACTTGTTCGTAAATCCAAAATTTTCCAGGTTTCTGGATTCCCTGTTGTTCGGCGCGGAAGAGAGGGGTCTTGTCTCGTTCCTCGGAACCATCCCCCGATACGAACTCTAAAATAATCAAAGGTGGAATTAGCTCTTGCCACAATACATAAGAACGGCGCATTTGACCATCGAGGATAGGCGGTACATTGGGTACATAGAACCAATCTGGTGCTTCTGCGCCTCGTTCTGGTGGGTCAGTTAAACGCCAGTAGATTCCGCAATCTTGACCAACACAATATTGCCCATCAGGATGACGCTGTTGCAGTACCGATTCAATGGAGTCAGTTAAGAGAATGCTCTGGGGATGCTCCTGAAAGTTTTTCACGAAAGTGCCATCAGATTCTGGTAGCTGGGTATGGTCAGGTAGGGTTGTAGTTGGTGTTAGTGAGTTGGCAGTAGAAGTCATGGGAGTCTTGATACAGCGGCTTTAGCTTGATCGTACTGCGATTAATCTTGATTGGATGCTATGGGCGATCGCCTCTGGCGCTAGGCTTCGCCTAATCGCAGGTTGAGAAAGATATACGCAAGCACATCACTGACACGGTAAAGGCGATCGCTCTTTGGGCTGAGAGGTCAGCGTTGAAAAATAAGCACTGCTAAGTATCCCTGAATATTAGATTGTCGATTATCGAGAACTTGGCGGAACCACTTTTATTGACTGTTTCCTTGGTGTTATTGCAGTATAACCATATTTTATAATAGGACAATAAAACTTATTGAACACTATAGTGAAAAAGCTTAAGTTCATTGATTTATTTGCTGGTATTGGCGGCTTTAGAATCGCTTTTGATCAAACTGATTATGAATGCGTTTATTCCTGTGAAATTGATGCTAAGTGTCAGAAAGTATATTTTAATAACTTTGCAGGACAACCTGTAGACGACATTACGAAAATAGATATTAGCAGTATTCCTGATTTTGATGTTCTAACGGCTGGATTTCCTTGTCAACCTTTCAGCATATGTGGCAAAAGAAAAGGTTTTGAAGATACGCGAGGAACATTGTTTTTTCGTGTTTGTGAAATAATTGAAGCCAAGATGCCTCCAGTTGTTTTACTGGAAAATGTTAAATATTTAATGCATCAAGACAAAGGGAAAACCCTTGATGTGATTTTATATTCTTTAGAAAGCTTGGGATATAAGGTTAATTACAAACTGCTTAACTCTAAAGACTTTGGAGTACCACAAAATCGGGAAAGAATTATTATTATTGCCACACAAATAAAAAGATTTAATTTTGAAAAGCTGAGAAAAATATCTCCTGTACCTAAATTAAATGGTTTTCTTTGTAAGTTTGGTGATTTTGAATATTTAGACTCTGATAGCTATACCTTAATAGAAGAACCTAAGCAACAGAAATCAGGTTTAATTTTTGTCGGATATCGCAATAATAAAAGTATTTGGAAGAAAGGAGTTAGACCCAACACTCATCATTTATCTAGGGTTCATCATCAACCGAACAGAATTTATTCAGTAGAAGGCATACATCCAACGATCCCTTCTCAAGAAACTTCTGGTAGATTCTTTATTTATCTTCCTGAAGAAAATGCCGTTCGTAAATTAACAATTAAAGAATGTTACAGAATTATGGGGTTTCCTGAAGACTTTAAAATCCATGAAAATTTAGGAGAATCTTACAAGCAGGTAGGAAACTCAGTATGTGTCCCTATGGTTGCTGAAATTGCTCATCAATTAAAAAAACAAATATTTGCTTGTTGTCAGGAAGAAGAAGATAAAAATGAATATATTTCACCAACTCGCTTCAAGATTCAGTGCAAAATCTACTAAAACATCTTCCCCAGAAAGAGTAGCCGGATACTTCAAAACATCAACCTCCTACTCACAAGCAATTGCTCTTATTTTCGTACTATTTGCCCTCGCACCCATTCTCTAAACTCTCGCAGTCGAGCATTTTCACCTTTTTGAGAGTCAAGTTGCATAAATCGCACTAGTTCTTTTACTGGAAAAGATACAAACGCTAGACTAGTCTCAGATTCTACGTAACCTTTATCCGCCAGAATATTGACTACAAGTTTGCCCTGTTGCCAACGCCAAACCTCAGGTACTTTGAGTTCAGCATAGACTTTCATTTTATCAATCGATGAATTAGTTATATCAATCTCAATTGCTAAGTCAGGAGGCGGGTCAACTGCTAAGTCAATTTCTAACTTGTCACGAACTAAGGCTTCGTTTTGGATATAGAAGCATTCATCAGCTTCTTTGCCAGTAGCTTTGGGTTTTGAACGCCACGTTGTTGATTTTACTCCTCGAATTTCTAACCCTAGTTCTTCTGATAATGCTGCTACAAGGCGACCAAGTGTCCAAGCATAGGTTTCGTGTTCCGGTAGGGGAGTCATCAGTTCTAGGGTTCCCTGATAGTAAGTCATGCGAAGTGTCCGATGCTCGGCAAAAAGTTCTAGAAGCTTCTCATACATTTCCCAACTGATGTTATTCAAGACAAGATGGGAACCTGTTGTTGGTGGTGTTGCTGGGGTTAAAGTTTGAGCCATAATTTGAATTTAAGCATTCATCTGTATAAATACAAGAATGTCAGAATTAACCAGCGATCGCTTACACCTCTGGTTCAATACCTGCTGCCCGCAACTGTGCTGCCAAGCGTTCTGCTCTTAGTTCTGCTTGCTTTGCTTGTTCATGACCTGTTAACAATAAATTCCCTTGCTCATCCCACCAGCGCAACCAGGGGAGTTCTGCATTCTGATATCGACCTTGCCAAATTCCCAACTCAACTTTTAAGGGTGAAATAAGATAATGACCTCGCTCATTTGCTGGTAATAACTGATACTCACCATCGACTAAATGATACACTTCTACTCTGGCATGCTTAACTTCGTAAATTCCGTAAAATGCTGGACGAATTACTTGTTCGTAAATCCAGAATTTTCCGGGCTTCTGTTGTGTGTTTCGTTCCGTCAGGGATAGAGGGGTTTTGTCTCGTTCCTCGGAACCGTCTCCTGATACAAACTCTAAAATAATCAAAGGTGGAATTAACTCTTGCCACAATACATAGGAACGGCGCATTTGACCATTGAGAGTGGGTGGTACATTGGGTACATAGAACCAATCTAGTGCTTCTGCTCCTCGTTCTAGGGGGTCAGTTAAACGCCAGTAGATTCCGCAATCTTGACCAATACAATATTGCCCATCAGAATGACGCTGTTGCAGTACCGATTCAATGGAGTCAGTTAAGAGAATGCTTTGGGGATGCTCCTGAAAATTTTTCACGAACGTTCCGTCACTTTCGGGGAGTTGGGTATGGTCAGGTAGGGTTGTAGTTTTGGTTGGTGAGTTAGCAGCAGAAGTCATAGGAGTATGGATACAGCGACTTTAGTTTGATAGTACTGTGATTAATCTTGAGTGCTCTCTGTATATTGGACTTAGGACAAAAGAATTAAAAGAGAGAGTCTATGTCTACTTATAACGAGGTACGCCGTCTAGCTGAAAGCCTTACTCCTGATGAGCAGCTGCGACTCTTAGAAGATTTGGCAGTGTTAATTCGTCAAAAAATGGTATCTGAGAAGACGCTAACGCAACCAGTCAGTGAAGATTCAAGTTTAAAATCTGAGCTTCGTCGCCAAAAACTAGTTGAGATATTAGAAAAAGTAGCCGCCAGTAATGTTTTTGCTAACATTAGCGATCCGGTTAGATGGCAACGAGAGTTACGTCAGGATCGTCCCCTTCCAGGTAGGGATTAATAATGCTACTTGATAGCAATATTATTATCTATGCTGCCTTGGTAGAAAATATTCAGATTAGGCAGTTCATTGGCAAACATAAAATAGCAGTATCGGCAGATCGCACATTGAGAACAACAGCCGTTCTCATATTTATTGAGATAAAACATGACGGGTTGCCCCGCTTCACTAAAGCACTTCAGTTTTCATCTCTTATGCAAACATCAAGCGTCCTCTTGGTTCTGGAATTGAACGCCCTAGCTCTTTAGCAGTTTCAATCCACTCCTGCATAATAACTTCTACGTTTTGCAGTGCTTCTTGATAAGTTTCACCGTCAGCAGCACAACCAGGTAATTCTGGTACTTCGGCAATAAACCCTTGATCTTCTTGACTCCAGTAGAGAATAATTTCATCGCGAATTATCATCTTGACCTTCTAGTTGGTACGCATAAATAAACGAAGGTATGTTAACAAACATGAAGAAGCTGAAACCCTCTTTTCTTCTACTTTCTGTCCTCTGCCCTCTGCCTTACCCCAACAACAAATATTAATGTCCACCTACTTAGCTGGTACTTGAGAATTCCTGATAAGTCGGGATGCTAAGGTGGCTACTCAGAGAATAACTCCGAGAATTCACGAATTAATCGGCTCTGAGTTGAAGTTTTTCAGTAAATTCACTGAATTTATTTTTATTACATTGTTGCATAATTAGGGAAAAACAACCGTTTGTATTTTTTCTCTTGAGTAATCAAGGTTCGCTTTATCAAGTAGAGGAATAGATGGCTCTTTTAGTTCCCGAGCTGGAAGAAATTAATAGTTTACCCCAGGGGCTTACAGAAGGGGAAAGGTATCTCATGAGAGCTTTGTATAAAGCTCTTGACGATAACTGGACTGTATATATTCAACCTCATTTAAATGGTCTTCGTCCAGATATTGTGATTTTCAATGAAAATGCTGGTATTGGGGTTTTTGAGGTTAAAGATTGGAACTTAGATAGTTATCGAATTATTGTTCATGAGGATGGTGAGTATGACTGGCAGGTTCGTGCTAGGGATACAGGAAAATGGGTTACTCGCTCTCAAGAAGACTACTGTCCACTGAAGCAGGTGGAAAAGTATCGTCAGTTTATTTTTAAGTACGAAATTCCCCTGTTAGACGCTAAACGCATTCTTGACCGGAGTGTTCACAGTTTAATACAGCCATTTGTCTACTTCCACAAACATAGCACTAAAGAAGTAGAGAATAGACTGAAGCCGATTCTAAATCAATGGTCTAACGTTTTTGGGTACGACAGCTTAGAACCGAACACTATACGGCAGATGTTAGCAAAACGTCACCTTCGTCAGGGTTCTAAATTTGCAGGATTGATGCAGGAAATTGGGTTAGCAGACCGACTAGCGAATGCACTGGCTTACCCTAAACATGGTAGTACGGATATTCAAACTCTATTAGCGCCTTTTAACAAAAAACAGAAAGACTTACTGCCTAATGAATCTGGAAGTCGTAGAGTATTTGGTGCTGCTGGTTCTGGTAAAACATTTGTGCTAGTTCATAAGGCAGTCAATGCTGCTAGAGATGGAAAGAAGGTTCTCCTCGTGTGTTTTAATATCACGATGGCGAACTATCTTCGTGACTTGGTTACTCGTCTAGCCCGTCATTACGGTTTACATTACCATCGAAATATCGAAGTGGGTCACTTCCACCGCTTTTTTCCATATATAGACGAAAACCCAGAAGTGGATAAC
>JBAUJE010000182.1:0-1832 GCA_049683475.1 Coleofasciculaceae cyanobacterium
CTCGCTCAGAGACGGGGATTTCTGAAGAGTCCATAAAAGAACTTTCTTGGGCTGACTTAAACAACCCCTACTGACTCGACTCAAATCAAGTTTGAGCATCGTCGCTACTTTTCGGAGAATATTTGCAGCGCCATGACAGTCTGCATTAATTTTTATTCCCGTTCCTGTTTTGAACAAGCCTCGACTTGTTCTAACGCCACTACTTTTCCACCCTTCGGGTTTTTCACCGATTTTAGGTAGAACATCTTTGTCTAGAAATGATGAAGACGAAGTATAGCTTTCTTCAGTTTCAACAAAGTCAATCCCGTATTGTTCAGACAACTGTTCAATGCGGTTTTTTAGTTTTGCTGTGGGTATTTGAACAAATTTTTGATTGTTCTTTTTGCCCATGTCAGCACCATTTTTCTGACCCTTATTCCATCCAAAAACAATTGTGCCTATTTGGTTGGCAATGCAGTGGTCAATTACAATCCTTGCGGCTGTGTTGACCGCGTTGCGCATTTGTCTGTTACGCTTTTCGGTAATAGCTGCAAGCCGATTAGACCAAAATCCTTGGGGTCTGTTCTCCTTAATCTTGGCAACGGACTTGTTGTACCACTGGTTCAAAGATTTGAGATGCCGTCCATCAATAGCAAGTGATGTACCAAGATTAGAGACACAAGTTAACCAGTTGTTTACGCCGTGGTCGATTCCAAGCGCCTTAGACTTGTCAACTTGAACTGTAATGTTTTCAGTTTTATAAACAAACTCAGCATAAAAGCAGCCATTGCGAGGCAATATTCTGATTTCTTTTATGACTGGCCAATCCAAATTGCTTGGCATTGGCAAATAGAAATCAGGAATGCCAAACCAAGCTTTCACTTGATTCCCCAAAGGGAAGCGAATGTTGCCGCCTTTAAGTTTTAACCACCTTTTTGGATAAGTAACCGTAAATAGTCCACCAGGTTTTCTATACTTGGGCACTCTAGGTTTTTGGCTTAGCTTGCCTTTCTTTGCCTCCGATAAAAGCTTTTTGAACGCCTTAAATGCTTCCCCGACATTCAGGCAAGTTTGTTGCATCGAAGAAGCATAGCCAGCATTGAAATGTCTGTTGGTTTTCATCTCAGCAGTCAAATCAAAGCTACTGACAATTCTTCCCGTCTTAAACCATATTTGCCTTGCGTAATAAGTTGTGCAGTTATACAAATTATTTGATTCGCGACAAAGGTATTCAATAATCGCACGCGTATCTTTATCGCTTTTTATTAATACCTGTTGACAGCCAAACAAAGCTTATCACTCCCAAAAAGTATTTATCTGCTTATGGTAGTCTAGTGGTTGACAGGTGTCAATACATCAACCAGATAAATGAAAAAAGACTCTACAGGATATAGACACAATAAACATTCCGTGGGTTTGGCAATCGTCCATTTAGTTTGGATTCCCAAGCGACGCAAGCCAGTATTAAAAGGTGACATTAGATTAAGGTTGTCCGAAATATTAGACTCGGTAGCTAGCGATAGAGGATGGATTATCAAAGCCAAGGAGATTGCTAGTGACCACGTACATTTACTGGTTGAGTATGACGAAAAAACACCTATTTACGATGTTGTAAGGGCTTTCAAAGGAAGAAGCTCAAGACTATTGCGAAATGAGTTTCCAGAATTAAAAAAGCTTCCGTCATTGTGGACTAGGAGCTATTTTTATGACACGAGTGGCAGGGTAAGTACAAGCAGAGTTATGGCATATATCAACGATCCACATCACGAAAGACATTGATATTGAATGCAGATAAATCTGCTTGCGTCGCTTTTCCACCCCGCTTTAAAAAGACTGGGCTACCAAGCTCCCCT
>JBAUJE010000183.1:0-5827 GCA_049683475.1 Coleofasciculaceae cyanobacterium
GCAGCTACACCATCCATCACAGGCATCCGCACATCCATTAACACCACATCTGGCTTAAGTTCTTCTACTAATTGAATAGCGCTTTCTCCATTTTCTGCTTCTCCTATTACCTGCAAACCTGCTTCTAAATTGAGGATTGCTTTTAAGCCTCGTCGAATTAAACTTTGGTCATCTACTAGCAAAATACTAATTTTTGATTGCTCATCGTTCATTTAGATACTCCAGGTAAGGGTAAATCAGCAATAATTTGGCAACCAGCAGATGGTGCTGTGACAATTTTAAAGCTACCTCCTAAGGCTGTGGTTCTTTCCCGCATTCCCTGTAAGCCAAAACCCGTTGTATTCTGATTTAAATTAAATCCTTTGCCATTATCTTTAATCATTAAATGCAAATCTTTCTTTACCTGAATTGTAATTTCTACTTCCGTTGCAGCGGCATACTTGTAAATGTTGGTTAGAGCTTCCTGTACAATTCGGTAAATGACTGTTTTAACTTGAGTAGTAAGATTTCCTTTTAAGTCAATTTGGCAAGTAGGTGAGATACCTGTAGATTTACGAAAATCTTCTAACAAAGAGTCAATTGCTACTTCCAGAGATTGATTTTCTAAAGGGTTAGAGCGAAGAGTAGAAACTGATTGACGTACTTCCCTTAAGGCAGTTTTTCCTAATTCTTTGGCTTCTAAAATAAACTCTCTAGCTTCATTGGGATTTGACTGCAACAGTCTTAAGGCAGCCTCTAAGTGCAAATTAAAAACTGTTAAAGAATGCCCCAGAGAGTCATGGATTTCACGAGCAATGCGGTTACGCTCTTGTAGAGTCGCCATGTCTTCAATACGTAGAGCATATTGACGCAGTTGCTCATTAACTTTGGTTAGTTCTTCTCTACTTTTACGCTCAGCTAACACTGCATCTACTAATAATTGTAAGAAGACTAGAACTAGTCCAAAGACAACTGTAGAACTCAACATCACAAATGTGAGTCGATCCGGTTCTACAAATGGTGGTGGTCTAGGAGGACGATTCTGTCTGAAGGCTATACTCTGAAATCTCTGCATCTGATTCATTAAGAAAAAGGTAAAAGCAAAGCCAGTGACAACAAAGCGACTATAACCTTTAAAAATAAAGCCATTGCGGAGAACTAGAATAATTAATAGTAAGGGCAATAAGCGAACTCGACCGACAGATGAGGCTAAAAGAATTAAACTGATTTCTAGGCTTGTATAAAGTACCTTATATAAAGGCTTATGATTTGGTAGTCTTATCCCCATTACCCCGAACAAACCGATACAAATTAAGGCTAGTAGGGGAGATTTATGGTGTCGAGGAAAGGAGAAAGCGAGGATTTCCGTTAAAGCGACGACACTCAGCAAAACCCATTCTAAGTAGAGTAGCAATCGAATTGGACGTGTACTGAGTTGTAGGGGTGGCATCGATCACTTTTTTGACAACTAATAAGATTAATTGATTTATTAAAGAGACGGCAAGGACTATTGGTCATAGTCTGACTAGGACTAAAGTCCCACCTTAATTCAGGCCTTAAGCCTCATGCTATTGAACTACTGCTTTTTCTAAGATTGAGACATCGAAAACAAAGCAATCTGAGTTCAACACCATGAAAATTAAACTTTTTCCTCTACTAGCTAGCCTTGCTGCCATCAGCATCTCTGCTGCTCCCATGTTAGCTAATGCCGAACCAGGCTCCGGTAAATTCTCTAACCTCAATCTCAGCACTGCACAACAGGAGCAATTAGACCAAATTCGAGAAAATACTGACTCTCAAATCGAGGCTATCCTTTCACCGGAACAACAGCAACAGTTCCAAAATATGAGGGAACAACGTGAGCAAATGCGTCAGGCCAAGAAAGCTCTTAACTTAACTGAAGAGCAACGTGAGCAAATGCGCGAAATTCGCCGCTCAGCGAGAGAGCAGATGCAACAAGTCTTTACGGAAGAACAGCGTCAGCAACTGAGTGAAATGAGGGGTTCACGCCGAGGAAATAGAGGAGGAGAACAACGTTAATTAGGGCTTGCTGAATAAGTCTTTTGGTGAGGGTTAGGAGTAATGAGTAAGGAGTAAAGTGGAGAGTGAGGGAGTGGGGGAGTGAGGGGACAAATAGGAAGTTTTGACAGAATGTCGATGAAAATTCTCCATCCTCATCACCTCATAACCTCATCACCTCATCACCCCATCCTTTTTAATTAGTAACTAATTAGTAGCGCCGTGTTTTTTGTACACCGTAAACTATGGCTGTAGCAATTGAGAGCAAAATAAAGAGATAGAGTATACCACCAGGCATAAAAGTAAGAAGACCAAAGCCTCTTAGCAAATAAAGTCCGATCGTAATTGCCAGAGTAATAGCAAAAGCGTAGGCAAATATCAGAGTATCAGAAGGAGGAGATGAACTCATGGGCTGAGGGGGAAGAAAAAATTACAGCTATTAATAGTATTACCTGTTCATACTCAGACCAGCCAGGATACCAATACCGACAGAAAAAAGTCCTAGCGCCCAGAGAACTAAAGGAGGAACTTGCTTAACTACACCTATCCCTAGTAGTAGCAAGACGAGGGCACCTAACAGTAAACCAATTCCTGCCGAAATTGCAACAATATACAGTAATACAGTTGTGCCTTGATTGGGTTGCCTACTCACAAATACTACTCCTAGGGCTACTAAAAACTGGCGATAACAAAAAATAATACAGATTGCACCGTAGCGCAACCTGTATCAGAGTAACATCAAGAGTTAAGATTAGTTCGACTGAGTAGTTAGTAACTCTGCGGGTAAGCGTTTGAAGGAAAGCCGCTCATTCTCGACATCAACATAAATAGTATCCCCGTCATGGAACTCGCCTCGTAGAATCCCTTTGGCAATCTGGGTTTCCAATTCCCGCTGAATGGCTCGCTTGAGAGGTCGCGCCCCAAAAACTGGGTCGTAACCCACTTCTGCTAAAAAGTCAAGAGCAGAATCCGAGAGCTTCAAAGACATCTTACGTTCTGCTAGTCGTTCTTCTAAACGCAGAGTTTGCAATTGAACGATATGGCGCAACTGATGTTTTTGCAAAGCATGGAAGAAAATTACTTCATCAATGCGGTTGAGAAACTCCGGACGGAAGCTAGTACGCATTACTTCCATAACACGAGAGCGCATTTCCTCGTATTGGGAGTCATCACCAGCAACATCAAGAATGTACTGGGAGCCAATATTACTGGTCATAATAATGATACTGTTCTTGAAGTCTACAGTGTGACCTTGGGCATCGGTAACACGACCATCATCAAGGATTTGCAGCATCACATTGAAAACATCGGGATGAGCTTTCTCAATTTCGTCAAACAGAATTACCGCATAGGGACGACGACGAATAGCCTCTGTTAACTGACCCCCTTCTTCATAACCAACATATCCCGGAGGCGCACCAATCAGCCGAGAAACAGCATGCTTCTCCATATATTCAGACATATCAATGCGCACTATCGCATCTTCGGTGTCAAAGAGGTAAGCAGCCAAAGCTTTTGCTAATTCTGTTTTACCAACACCCGTTGGGCCGAGGAAAATAAAGCTAGCAGTCGGTCTGTTAGGGTCAGATAAGCCAGCACGAGAACGTTGAATAGCATCAGCTACAGCAGTAACAGCTTCTTCTTGACCAACTACCCGCTTATGCAACTCTTCTTCTAAATTCAAGAGTTTTTCTTTTTCCGACTCTACCAACTTGCTGATGGGAATACCCGTCCACTTAGAGATAATTTCGGCAATATCGGACTCTGTGACTTCTTCCCGCAATAGGGACTTACCACTAGTTTGGGTTTCTTCTAGCTGTGTTTCCGTAGCTTTCAGGGACTTTTGCAACTCGGCTAATTTACCGTATTTTAGCTCAGCAGCTCGGTTGAGGTCGTAATCCCGCTCAGCTTGCTGAATTTCAACGTTAACTCGATCTATTTCTTCCTTAATGCCTTGAATGCGGTCGAGAATGTCTTTTTCTGATTGCCACTGAGCATTTAAAGTACGCTGTTCTTCTTTAAGATCAGCAAGTTCTTTTTCCAGTCTTTCCAACCTTTCTAGAGAAGCGGGGTCACTTTCTTTTTGCAAAGATAACCTCTCCATTTCTAGTTGGAGAATTTTACGATCAATTTCGTCGAGTTCTTCCGGCTTGGAGGTAATCTCCATTTTCAGCCGTGCTGCGGCTTCATCAACTAAGTCAATCGCTTTGTCGGGTAAGAAGCGATCGCTAATATATCTAGTAGATAAGCTAGCTGCTGCCACTAAAGCATTATCAGCAATTTTGACTCCGTGGTGAACTTCATAACGTTCCTTAAGACCGCGCAAAATTGAGACGGTATCTTCTACACTAGGCTGGTCAACGTAAACCTGTTGGAAGCGGCGCTCTAAAGCAGCATCTTTTTCAATGTACTTGCGATACTCATCAAGAGTAGTAGCGCCGATACAGCGCAACTCACCCCTCGCTAACATGGGTTTAAGCAAGTTACCCGCATCCATTGCCCCTTGGGTTGCACCAGCACCGACGACGGTATGAATTTCGTCGATGAACATGATAATTTGACCTTGGGAATCGGTTACCTCTTTGAGAACTGCTTTGAGGCGTTCTTCAAATTCCCCCCGGAACTTAGCACCAGCAATCATTGCCCCCATATCAAGAGCCATTAATTTCCGGTCTTTAAGGGACTGAGGTACATCACCAGCAACGATGCGTTGGGCTAAACCTTCGGCAATGGCGGTTTTACCTACACCCGGTTCACCAATTAACACTGGGTTATTTTTAGTACGACGAGAAAGAATTTGAATGGTGCGGCGAATCTCATCATCTCGCCCAATTACCGGGTCAAGTTTACCTTCCCGTGCAGCTTCGGTTAAATCCCGTCCATATTTTTCCAGTGCTTGATATTTGCCTTCTGGGTTTTGGTCAGTCACTTTCTGGTTCCCGCGAATCTGGTCAATGGTGCTTTTAAACTTCTTTTCGTCTAGTTTAAATTCTCCTAGTAGTGCCTTGCCAAAGCGCTCATCTTTAAGATAAGCCAACATGAGATGCTCAATGGAGATGTATTCGTCTCCGTAGTCTTTACGATAGGAGTCAGCCCGATCTAAAAGGGTATCAAGGCTGCGTCCCAAATAGATGGATTCACTGTTACCAGAAACCTTGGGCTTACCCTGGATAAATTGCTCTGTGGCCTCACGCACCCGCTGCACCGGCACTTCGGCTTTATTGAGAATGCTCGTAGCTAGACCGTTTTGCTCTAGCAGCGCTTGCATTAGATGTTCACTCTCAATCTGTTGTTGCTGACGGGCTTTAGCAATGTCCGGGGTGCGGGCGATCGCTTCCCAAGCTTTTTCTGTAAATTGATTAGGATTATTTGGTTGCATCTTGCGATGTCCCCTCCTTAGAGTTTTATAGATAGTGATTTTGTTTACCTAAAGCTATTTTAGGAAGGGCTAGGCGATCGCACGGATCGGTGTTCACTGCTTATTTTATGAGTATTGCCGTCCTGTTCCTTTTAATAAATTAGGGGTGATAGGGGTGATGGGGGAGTTAGGGGTGATGGGGGTGATGAGGGAGTTAGGGTTAGAAACTGTAACTTAATAGGGAATAAGCATTGACAAATTGACTTAAGTATGTATTTTCTCCCCGTTGGTCGTTGATCGTCCTCTCTTGAATTGCTACAAGCCAATCACCATCAACTACATAGCTAGCACTACTACCTTAGTTACTTCTAGGACTTACGCACTCAGACATTAAGAATCGCTGTAACCCTCAGTTAAGAGTTCCCTGTTCCCTGTTCCCTGTTCCCTATAGCCTAGAACCCTGATTTTTCC
>JBAUJE010000184.1:0-5688 GCA_049683475.1 Coleofasciculaceae cyanobacterium
AAAAAGGATTAGCCGAAATAATCAGCCTCCGGGTAGACTCCAAAGGCAGACTCGACCTTAACTATCTAGAACAAGTCTGCAAAAGCGGCATTTCCTTACTATGTGTTATGGCTGCTAATAATGAAATTGGCAATATTTACCCCATCGCCAAAATTGGACAAATTGCCCAAAATTACAACATTCCCTTCCTCTGTGATGCCTCCCAAGCAGTGGGCAAAATCCCCCTCAACTTTCAAGACTGGGGCATTACCTACCTAGCAATTTCTGCCCACAAACTCTACGGCCCCAAAGGTTCTGGTGCTTTAGTCGTTAGGAAAAAACATCACCTTGAACCCATGTTTTTTGGTGGCGGCCATCAACAAGGCATGAGGCCAGGCACTCTCAATGTTCCCGGTATCATTGGTTTAGGAGAAGCCTGTCGTTTGCGGCAAATAGAAATGGTAGAAGATGAAGGTGCGATCGCCTCCCAACGTAACCGACTCCAAACCCTGCTGCAAGAAAAAATTCCCAACCTAATAATCAACGGCGACACCGATAACCGTCTTGCAGGTAATCTCCATATCTCCATCCCCGATATTCCCAACAGCGCTGTTATTGCTAGAGTCCGTAATCAACTTGCCATTTCTACAGGTGCAGCCTGTTCCTCTGGAGTAGAAACCCCCTCCCATGTACTACGCGCCTTGAACTTACCCAACAATTTGATCGAAGGTGCATTACGTATTGGTCTTGGCAAATTTACAACGGATGAACAAATAAATCTAGCGGCGGAAATTCTCTCAACAGCTATCAGCAAAACTCGTCAAGCTATGCTTGGATAATTGCCATACTATCACTTCCTATTTAAAACCCAAACCTTTTTCCCATCTTCATTATTAATAGTAGATTCTATCTTTGAGAATAACTATACTGCTTATCTTATTGTCTGATTTATCGTAATAAACTTAATTTTTTTTAAGGGCATTTTTTTTATTGCTATTACCCCCTACTCTCTGGCTTAAGAGGTAGAGTAACAGTAAAGGTAGTGCCAACTCCCGTAGTACTTTCTACGGCAATTTGACCTTGAAGTATATCAACTGATTGTTTGACAACCACCAGTCCCAAACCCGTTCCGGGAATTTCACCAACATTACTGGCGCGGTGGAATGACTCAAATAAATGTTCTTGGTCTTCAGCAGGGATACCAATTCCTTGGTCTTTGATAATAAACTCTACCTCTTTGCCCTGAAAATTTACTTCAAAATCAACTTTTTGCCCTTCAGGGGAATATTTAATCGCATTGGAGAGGAGATTAGCTAAAATGTGATGCAGCAATTTTTTGTCCATACAAGCTAGAACTATATTCCCCTGCAACCGATGGTCAATGGTATTATTTCTTTGAGAAATCTGCATTTCTTCTACTAAATCTTCACAGAATTTGCACAAATCAAAGCAGGTAGGATTGCTCTTTAATTTTCTTGCTTCTGCCTTGCCAATCAACATTACTTCGTCTAACATTTTCAGCATTCTCTCAACCGCACTGCGGATACGCTGCCAATATTTTTGCTTCTTCTCCAAGCTCAATTTAGCATCGTAACTTTCTAATAATTCCATTGAAGAAAAAATTGTGGTTAGGGGGTTGCGGAACTCATGGCTAGTTAGGGATATGAAGTGAGATTTCAGTTCGCTGAGTTCTTCAGTGTCTCGCAAAGAGTCCTCAACACGCTGACGTTCTGACAACTCTTGCTGTAAGCGTTCGTTACTAGCTAGTAAAGCCTCTTCCTTGGCAAACAGCTTGTTTACTAGCTTATTTAATGACCAAGAGAGTCTAGCAACTTCATCTTCTCCAGGTATAAATCGCATTCTCACCCCCGCTTCTCCTCGGCGCAAGCGTTCTGCTATAGTTGCAATTGCCACAAGGGGACGGGTGATGCTCTCGACAATTAGCCAGCCGAGAGTAGCAAAGAGTATACCAAGAAACAGTCCTCCCCAGAGAATCTGCTGCTGTAGCTTCCAGGCGGGAGCAAAAGCGATCGCTTCACTTAGCTGCACTAGGACTTTCCACCCTAAACCAGAATAGTCTTTGTAGCCATCACATTGGGCAAAGGCAGTTAGATATTTTTGACCATCAGACCAGGTTTCTACTATTGCGCCTCGTGACTGGTGATGAGCAGCTTCTGTACTTTTGAGCTTAAGTTTTTCGCCCTGTATTGCTTGCGAACCGAGTAAGATGGTGTCATCTTCAGCGAGAATTAACACTTCCATATTCGCCGTTTCTTCTAAAGGTTCTAGCAGGTCTTGTTTTGCTCTTTCAGCCCAATTCCAATACAAGTGCGCTCCTAGAACACCGAGGAAATTGCCAGTCTCATCAAATACAGGTGCGGCAATATCAACAAATCGTAAGGGTTCTTCCGTGGAGTTAGGTAGGAGAGAAGCTAGTAATAAGGCTTCGTGAACGTCTCCAACAAAGGGTTTCGTTTTCCCCTCTCTAAACCAAGGCCTTGCTGAGACATCTGCCCCTTCGAGAATACCTTGTGTACTGGCAATGACGCGACCTTGAGTATCAGTCAAGCCAATCCAGGCGTAGTCAGGATAGGTACTTTGCAACTTATTGAGAAGTCCTTGCCTTTGTTGGGGCGAAGCTTGCTCTGAGCGAATGTCTTGTAAAGTAGTGACAATTTGAATTTCACGGTAGCGCTCGAACATACCCCGATCCAATCGATTAGCTAGGGTAAAAGAAAGCTTCGCTAAAGATTGCTCTTGCTGAGTCTGTAGCTGAAGGCTAGTACTCTGACCAATAAAAATACTAAGTAGGGTAGAAAATGTGATTGCCAACAGCGCAATCCCCAGTCCAATGCGAGTAGCCAGTCTTCGGTGGGGATTGAAGTGAGAGACAATGGAGTGCCAATACATAGCCAGTTGCTTAAGTGGCAATTTTTTCAACTTCCAGTAAGGGCGCGGACTTTTTAAATGCATCTATTTATATCTGCTCTTATCGTATTAAAAAAGCCAAATTTATTGATTGATAGGACCCGACAACCTTCCTCACAAGTCTATCTGAAGACTCTCTAGCTGTTCAGGCTATGAGTAACTAGCTAATCTCAATAATTATTTTTATTTTTTAATTAGAAGATATTCATCTAAATAGACAGCTTCGGGACACACTATTACTTAAAGTTCCCTCTTTTTTCAGTTTTTGCTACACTTGACTTCGGAGTTTTGGCTAGTTAAGGAAACAGAGATAGATAAAAAAATGGAATGTACTTCCAAGTACAAGCTTATTTGGGCTAGGGAGGGTATGAGTTGTAGAGCTAGAAAAGATTGTGCTATTGTTGGTTGACCTTGTCCGCCCTATAGTTACTAACAGAGGTGCAAGTTATTACTCCCATGGAAAAAATATCTGAGCTTGCTGAATATGTTGAGCAAATGAGTCAGTTACTCGATTTGCCCCTCAAGCCAGAATATCGACCTGGTGTAGTAGATAACATGACAAAACTTGCTGCTATCGCTTCTCTGGTCATGCAATTTCCTCTACCGGAAGAGGTCGAGGCTGCACCTGTATTTGAACCATAATAACAAAAATTAATGCAATCCCTGCATTTACCTAATGCATATATAACAACCTTTACGAGAAATTGTATTTAAATATACCAAATAACTGAGCTAATTCTCTTAAGTTAGACCCCTAATTATTAATAATGCCGCCTGTTGTGCGGCTGTGAGGAGCAAAGGAGAACCTAATGGCAAAGACTTGGTGGAATTTTCGGGTACTTAGTCGAACGGTAGTAGGAGCAACCCTGATTGCCCCTTGGATAGGGATAGCTGGCACATCATGGCAAGCACAGGCGACTGAAGTTTCAATTAATCCTGAATTGACCGAGTCTCAATCTGCCTCGGTTCTTTATTCTGCCGAAACCGATGCCAATGATCAAATTGGGACAGGTGATGCTGCGCCCTCTCAAACCCTTTTAATGGGGGAGAATTTAGCAGATACTGGCGTTGAGAGAGAAAACCTAAATATACTCGCCAATGGTGAACTTGAACCGATGGATCAAGTCACAAATGTATCCCAACTGCGGGATGTTTCTCCGGGAGACTGGGCCTTTGAAGCGTTGCGATCGCTAGTTGAGCGCTATGGTTGTATTGCTGGATATCCTGATGGCACTTTTCGGGGGAACCGGCCAACTACCCGCTTTGAATTTGCCGCTGGTTTAAATGCTTGTTTAAATCAAATTGAGCGTTTAATTTCTAGTACTGGTGATGCTGTTACTCGTGAAGATTTGGACGTTCTCCAGCGACTGATAGAAGAGTTTGAGGCTGAACTAGCTACTTTAGGTACTAGGGTAGATAGCCTGGAAGGTCGTGTCGCATTTTTAGAAGATAATCAGTTTTCTACCACTACTAAATTAGTTGGTGAAGTGGCTTTTCTACTCGCCGATGCCTTTGGAGAAGATGATGATGTTGAGACAGTTTTCCAAGATAAGATTCGTCTCCAATTTGTGACTAGTTTCACAGGTAAAGATAGACTTTATACCCGTCTAACAGCTGGAAATATCGGTAATTCATTTGCCGATGAACTTGGTACTAATGAAGGTCGCTTTGCCTTTGACGGCCCTAGTGGAAATGATGTCACCATCGACCGATTACATTATGTATTTCCTGTTACCGATAAGTTAAGAGCCACCGTCATGGCAAATCTGGGTGGTCATCACTTCTACGCTGATACCCTCAACCCAGGATTAGATGTCGGTGGTGGTGCCAATGGTGCTTTATCTCGGTTTGCTGAACGTAATCCCATCTATCGTTTTGGATTGGGGGGACAAGGTTTAGGATTGAGCTATAAGTTGAGTAATCAATTAGATCTTTATGGCGGTTACTTAGCAAGGGGTGGTAACATTCCTGACCAAGGAGCAGGTTTATTTAATGGTAACTATTCTGCCATGGCTCAGTTGGTCTTTCGACCTTTTGATAGCTTGAATGTTGGACTCACCTATCTTCATGGTTACGACGTAGAAGCAGGCCGACGCTTTGCCTTTGGTGGTACTGGAACAACACTAGGTAATCTTGCACCAGCAGCCCTAGGAACCCCCGCCACACCAGTTTCTAGTAACTCTTATGGTGTAGAAGCTTTACTAAAAGTTAGTCCCCAATTTAATATTCGTGGTTGGGCTGGTTTAACCAAAGCACGTTTAATTGGCTTGGGTGATGCTGATATTTGGAATTATTCTGTAGTCTTTGCTTTCCCTGATTTAGGTAAGGAGGGTAATTTAGGTGCAATTGTAGTTGGCGCAGAACCTTACCTAACAGACCTTGATGTTCCAGGAAACAACAATTTTGATGATGATATCCCCTTCCACGTTGAAGCTTTCTACAAGCATAAGTTAAATGACAACATCTCCATTACCCCCGGTGTCATTTGGTTAGCAGCACCCAATCAAAACGACGATAACAACGATGTTTTCATCGGTGCCCTTAGAACTACCTTCAGTTTCTGAAATAGGAAATTGAAAATTGAAAATTGTTAAATTGAGAATGGGGAATAGGAAATAGGGAATTTAGAATTTAGAATTTAGAATTTAGAATTAACAATTGTCAATCTTCCCCCTGCTCCCCCTGCTTTCCATCTCCCCATTCCCCCGCCTACTCACCTAATCAGACTCCCCGTATTTCCAACTTCGCCATAACAGCACGCTCGCTAAAAGGAAAGTCGGT
>JBAUJE010000185.1:0-12494 GCA_049683475.1 Coleofasciculaceae cyanobacterium
GAGGTTCGGGGCTGTCGGGCTTGTGTTTCTCCCTTCAGCGCTTTTCTAATATACCGACTCCAAACTATAACTGTCAACCCCTTTCTCCATCTTTTTTTTCGGCAGCGCATAATCTTTGCCAGTAGAGCATTTGCGCCAAAATGAAATATGTACTCTAAGCATAATTATCTAAGAATCTAGGAGGTGCCGGTGAATTTTCAGTCAGTAATTGCTACTTTGCATCAGTTTTGGGGGACTCACGGCTGCCTGATTGCTCAGCCTTATGATTTAGAAAAGGGGGCAGGCACCATGAACCCTCACACATTTTTGAGAGCAATCGGCTCTGAGCCATGGTCAGTTGCGTATGTAGAGCCGTGCAGAAGACCAACAGATGGACGATATGGGGAAAACCCTAATCGCTATCAACACTATTACCAGTATCAAGTTCTGATTAAACCTTCACCTGATAACATCCAAGAAATCTATCTAGACTCTCTCAAGGAACTGGGTATTCGTCCGGAAGAACATGACATTAGATTTGTTGAAGACAATTGGGAGTCTCCTACCTTGGGAGCTTGGGGCGTAGGCTGGGAGGTGTGGTTGGACGGAATGGAGGTTACCCAATTCACCTACTTCCAGCAATGTGGCGGTATTGATTGCCGCCCCGTCTCAATTGAAATTACCTACGGTCTAGAACGACTGGTAATGTATCTGCAAAACGTAAATGCTTTTACTGACATTCAATGGAACGAACGGCTGCGCTATGGCGACGTTCATTTTCAGGGAGAAGTTGAACAATGTACCTATAACTTTGAGGCATCTAACCCGGATTTACTGTTTACTCTCTTTGGTCTATACGAGCAGGAAGCAGAGCAATTAAGTGAGCAGGGACTGGTTCTCCCTACACTTGACTATGTTCTGAAGTGTTCTCACACATTTAATCTACTTGATGCTAGAGGAGTAATTTCAGTTACAGAGCGTACACGTTACATCGGTAGAATCCGAAACCTAGCAAGGCGAGTTGCTCAACTTTATTTGCAGCAGCGAGAGGCTTTAGGTTTTCCCCTGAGTAAGTTATCTAAACCTGAGGAATTGCCAGTCTAAAATAGTGACAATTGATTGAGATAGTGCGGCACAAATGAATTCTGCCAGTGGTGTTCTGCTGAGTTTAGCTTATATATTGGGTTTGCTGTCTGCTGCTAGTTTTGGTTTACCGAAAGGCACTTTTCCTGACTTGGTGTCTGTAGTGTCAGTCGCAGGAGCATGCCTCATAGGAACAATCTGTGCATTTACTTTGCCCAGACTGTGGCGAACAGGACCAAGACGCAAATTATGGCTAGCGACAGGAATAGTTGCTGCACTGGCAATTCTCTATTTCCAAGCGCGGATACCACAACCAACAGCAGAAAACATCAGTCAGTTTGTTACCTCAGCCAATAGTTCAGATCAAGCTCAGGTTGTTACCGTTCAAGGTAAAGTTGACAGTATGGTTCATCTCACCCGAAGTGGTAAGGGGCAATTCTGGTTTCGAGCTTCACAGCTAAATGAACTAGAAAGTAGAGATAACCAAGGTGCTGTTAGTAAAGGCGTGACGGGCAAGCTGTATGTAACAGTACCGTTGCTTCAGTCAACAGGTCTTTATCCTGGTCAGAAAATTTCTGTTACTGGCATTTTATATAAACCAAAACCTGCTACTAATCCAGGAGCCTTCGATTTTCGATCCTACCTAACCAGTAGAGGTACTTTTGCCGGTTTAAGTGGTCTTCAAGTCAATTTTCCTGAAATTGACCAAGAAAAACCTTGGGGGTGGTGGAAAGTTCGACAACGGATTATCCGTTCACAAACGTACTGGCTAGGTAGTCCGAAGGGACAATTGATAAGTTCAATAGTTTTGGGACGTCGGGCTGTAGATTTACCCTACGATATTCGCGACCAATTCATCGAGGCGGGATTAGCTCATGTTTTAGCCGCATCCGGATTTCATATTTCTTTGATTTTGGGTTTGGTTCTCACTTTAACTAGGCGTTGGGGAATACGAACCCAGTTTGGCGTTGGACTATCTGCCCTGATTATCTATATATGTTTGACAGGTCTACAACCTTCTGTTTTGAGAGCAGGGATTATGGGTTTTGGTGCTTTAATTGCTCTAGTAACGCAAAGAAAGACCAAACCTCTGGGTTCACTACTAGTAGCAGCAACTATTTTGCTAGTCTGGAATCCCCTCTGGATTAAGGATTTGGGATTTCAATTGAGTTTTCTAGCAACTCTAGGATTACTTGTTACAGTACCAACCCTAACCAAATGCTTAGATCGCTTACCAACGGTAATTGCTTCCTTAATAGCTGTTCCTCTCGCTGCCTCACTGTGGACTTTACCTTTGCAACTTTACATTTTTCACCAAGTAGTCCCCTATAGCCTTGCCGCCAATATAATTTGTTCTCCGTTAATCGCTTTAATCAGTTTGGGTGGTGTAATTAGCGCCTTGGCAGCGATAGTATCACCAGTAGCAGGTAGTGCGCTGGCTTGGTTGCTCTATTACCCCATTCATTTATTACTAAAGCTAGTACAGTTTTTCCAAGACTTACCGGGAAGTTCGGTGGCTATAGGCAAAATTTCGGTAGTGCAACTGCTATTACTTTACGGATTAATTGGAATTACCTGCATTAATAAGAGGTGGCAAAGCCGCTGGTGGCTACCAGGTTTACTAGCTGCTAACTTAGTAGTACTTCCGGCTTGGCAAACCAAGACATCTTTGTTTCAAGCAACAGTTTTAGCTACTAGCCAAGAGCAAGTTCTGGTAATTCAAGACCAAGGTACAATCACATTAGTCAACAGCGGAGAAACCGATACAGTCAACTTTGCCGTGCTGCCTTTTCTACGCCAGCAGGGGGTCAATCAAATAGATTGGGCTATTGCTCTTGACTCACGACCTCGCTTTAGAAGTGGTTGGGAATCTTTACTCAATACTTTGCCAGTCAAGACATTTTTCGACCAAGCAGCCTTACAATCATCTTCAAAGCGAGTTCAAACTCCATCAATAACTGGTTCTAGCAACCAGATTGCCAGCACAGTCAAAGCAAAGCAGGGAAATTACCAGCTACTTTCAACGGATCAGCCAATAACGATTGGCTCAGTTTCCCTAGAAACGATCAACGCTGCACCATCGGTATCGCAGTTACAACTACGAGATAAAAAGTGGCTACTGTTAGGAGAGGTTAGCCAAGATTTCCAAAAACAACTAGTCACAAGCCTTAAGCTTCCTCCAGTTCAGGTACTTTTGTGGTCTGGGAACAACCTCGATCCGAAATTATTAGAGGTTCTTGCACCGAAAGTAGCGATCGCTTCAGCCAGTACAATTGACCCAGATACGGCAAAACTATTAGAAGATGCAGAGATTGAACTCTACTGGACTGGTCGAGATGGTGCTATTCAGTGGACACCCAAAAGCGGATTTGAAACAACCCTTGAGACAGTCGATAACGACTCCTCACTCTTGTGAGAAACTAGCCAATCTCCCTTGAACTGAGTAGAATGTCCTAGGAGATCAAGAAAATAGATCTCCTGCACAGATAGTAAAATAGGTGAGTCAAACTGTTGGACTCTTGTCGCAAAAACCGATTTTTGTGGGAGGTCTGATAACCGAGATGGAGAGGTGGCAGAGTGGTCGAATGCGGTGGACTCGAAATCCATTAAGGTGTAAAGCCTTCGGGGGTTCGAATCCCCCCCTCTCCGTTGAGACAAGAATATGTAACTGGCAAATTTCTCTAGAGCAACTCAGAGCAGACTGGTTCTGTTCTGAAACAGTAAATTTATAGATGATTTGCTCCTAAGTCGGCACTACCAAAAAAATATGCCCAAAAAGCAGAAATATCCTCATCTTGTCGGCTCAAAATGGACAGCCTGCCAAAAAACTTGGGGCTGGCGACATTTCCAAGTTGTCAATCGCAAGAACCAGGGGAAATGGGTTTTTGCCGAAATGGTGGCTTCTTGTGACCCTGATGTTCGTTTTTGGCTCAATGCTAAACAGCTCAGAGAACGTTCTCTCTGGCAAGCTGGTTGGCAATCTCTAGGGGAAATTGAATCTCAAACCAGCTAAGTAATTTATCCCGTGTGACTGAAGCTGAGAAAGGGATTTTACCTTATTAGTTCTGGTTAAGAGAGTTTTAAATTTTACAAGCTTTAGTACGAGATAAGAACAATATTACTACCCCAACAGACACTCTCCACCACACCAAAAAGGGAGAAGCTGGCAGATGTCCTAGAGGCGCTTCTTGACTAAAATCTAAGTTAGAGTAGCTAAGCCAACTTCCTTCTTTCCTCCATCCCAAGCAATCACCTAGTTTAGACTCTGTTTCTAAATCAACTTTGCCACCCATTTCCTGCCAGATGTGTTCCTGAACGCTGAAGCCAAAACGCCCATCGCTGTATGTTAGCCACAAATGATCTAGAGTTTGTAGTTCTGCACAGGGAAATGTTTCAATATCAGCACTTTTTAGCCAGCCTTTTTCTTCTTGCTTGGCAACCCGGATAATAATATTTCTTGTTTCTTGGTCAGCCTCCTTCCAATTTTCGGCTTCCAGTAACTCTTTTAGTCGGTTAAAGCGCACTCCAACTTCAGATCGTGGTTTAACAGCTGAAGCATTTTGGTTAATTGGGATTAGATTAGTTAGAACCTGAGGTTCTAGCAAATCTAACCATTCTCTTACCGAGGATGGACGATCACCTGGTTCGAGTGCCATGCCATAAAGTATTGTCTGATTGACGCGATCGCTTAATTGGGAAATTAGCTGTTGAGGGGGTACTAGTTTTTGGTTGAGAAGTTTGCGTTCAAAAGAGGTAGTTGGACGAGTACCCGTTACAACATAATAAAGAGATGCGGCTAAAGAATAAACGTCAACTGTAGGTTCTCTACTACCTTGACCAATTTGTTCGTAGGGGGCAAATCCCTGATTGCCAGCTTTATCAATTGACGTACTGGTGGTGAGAATCGAACCTTTAGCAATGCCAAAATCAATTAAAACAGCTTTATCTGGTCGGCGCATCATAACATTGAGAGGTGTAGCATCTCGATGTACCAGGCCCGCTTGATGTACAACAGTTAAAGCATCACCAATTTGGCTAATAATATTGACCGCCTGATGCTCAGCTAATGCTCCCTGACGCTGTACTAATTGGAATAAACTCTCGCCTGGGATAAAATCCATCACTAGACAATGAATACCGTCTTCCTCAAACAAATCGCTAACTCTGACGATGTGGGGATGAGGATCAGCAGATAAATGAGCCAAGCGTTGCCCTTCTTTGATAAATTGCTTCAAATATTTGTCATAATCTGGGTCATGTTGAAGATGAGCATTAGGTGTCTTGATGACGAAGTACTGGTCAAGTATGAGATGCCGTACTTTGTAAGTAACTCCAAACCCCCCAAATCCCAGGACATTTTCGACTAGATAGGGGCGGCTTTTTAACTGTTGCCCTGGTGTCCATAACATGAGTATGTGCCTTTACTTTTTTTATAATCTGCAAAAATTCTAGGACATTCCTTAGAGATAGGGTTCATACAATCAGATAAAGCCAGGAGATTTACAAATATCAAGAAACATGTTCTCATTCGTGATTAATTCTAGAATTATGCAACAGTTACTCAAAGCAATAACGTAGCTATTATGGCAGTTTACCAAGACCGAGAAGCTTTTATTCCTTATAGCCGTACAGATATTATCGAGCTTTGCCTAGAAGATGGTCAGTTAGCTGATGAAGACGTTCAAAAGTTTCGTGATTTCTGCCAAATTCTTGCTGCTTATTACCATTTTCGGTTTCATCAGACTCTAGAGACACTAAAGGATAACTTTGCTCCATTTAATCCAGATGCAACTAATCAATTTCTGAATAAGCCCCTTCCTGAACAACTAAAAAATATGGAGATAAAGGTAGTGGCTACTTTTGAAACTCTCCTAGAAAGAGCAAACTATGTCCTTCTGTCTCCCAAGAACCTGCAACGCGCTTTTCAAGAAAAGTCATTGATAGAACTCAAAACCAGTGTCGATTTTGATGAATTAGACCAGATGGTTTGTTATTGTTGTGGAGACACTCATAAAGTAATTTCTATCAAGAAACTATGGAGAAAAGTACAAAAAAGCATTGAGGTATTTGAGCGAGTAGCATTGTTGATTAAGTTCAAAGATGAAGCCTATTTTAACAAGAAAGGGGTCAACACAGAATCATTCAATTTCATTCCAGGCAAAATGTATATCTATCTTTATAAAAATGTACCTAAATTTGATTTAGAGCTTCTCTTTCCTAATATTAAAATTAGCATGACTTGGAAAGACCGTCTTCTTTTAGTGATTCCGGCAATTGGAGCAGCAATTCCTCTCACGCTTAAAATTTTACCTCAATTACTTCTGATTATTGCTGCAATTTTATTTTTTACTGTTGGTCCGTCAGTTTTGGAGACAGTAAACGCTAGCGAAGAGGAAGTACGTAATATTATGCCAGTTCTAGTGGCAACATTGTCATTATTGGTAACCTTAGGGGGATTTGCATTCAAGCAATATAGCAGTTACAAAAGTAAGCAGATTAAATTCCAAAAAAAAGTTACAGAAACTCTTTTTTTTAAAAATATGGCTAATAATGCTGGTGTCTTTCAGTCATTAATTGATATTGCAGAAGAGGAAGAATGCAAAGAGATAATTCTAGTTTACTATCACCTTCTAACTAGCTCCGTTCCTCTTGCCGCTGAACAGTTAGATGATCAAATTGAGGAATGGATGGATAATAAATTTGGACATAAAATTGATTTCGATATTCAGGGACCTATTAACAATCTCAAAGAGATACGAGGCAAGGTTACTGAAGAAGCAACTAACAATAATCAAACTCAAGGAGAAATATCACTGTTAGACTATGATGACCGAGGTCATTGCCAAGTTTTACCTCTAGATGAAGCTAAAAGAGTTATAGATTACGTTTGGGACAATGCTTTTTTGTACTCTAGATTAAATTGAGTGAGCTTTGATAAGCTGACTATAACTTCAACCTAATAGTGAATTCAGTTGACTATCTCCCATCAACATTCCCATCAACCCAATTAAAGAAGCATTGTAGTCAATAGCATACTCATTAGTAGCGTAAGATCTTTCATCATCGATATAACTCAAAGCTCCCAAACCCTTAGGTGCAATATTATCCTGAGCATAAGTATTTGGACCGCCCACGAGCAAACCTGGAATAACTATTTTTTTTGCACGGGCAATCCTATGATGAATGTTCTTTACTGAGTTAGTGCCTACGCCACTAACGAAAGAAAGGTTGAAATGATTACGACCTAAAAGATAATCTAATTGGTCAAAAGCTGCTCTTAAATAACTTTTATTTCCTGTTAGCTTATAGGCACAAGCTAAAGTGATACCTTCCTCAGCCGTCAATTTATTAGATGCCCAAATGAACTTATCATTAGCCAAACGATACCCACTGCTGTTAACCTTGTTTAGTAAATTGTTGGCTCGTACAATTAGTTTTTCCTTAATTTGCTGCTTCAGATTTTCCGAACCTTTTGAACCTGTTTGCAGCAAATAATTAGTTAAACCAAGAGAAGAAGGATCTTTCCACTCAAATACTGTATATTCAAATAAAGGAATTTGTTGAGTTAGGTACTGGTCAAATACTGAATTTTCTGTAGTAATGAAAAGTTCAGCAGCGGCCCAGAGGCGATCATCTTTATCTGTCTTTAAAGACTCTTCTTTATCCCACTCTGAGGCTAAGTATCCACCAGAACCACTCTCATCTCCTTCAAATTGGTCTACTTGCATAATTGGTTGTCTTTGCAGAAAACTCCAAGCTAATTCAGCAGCCTTCAAGTACTTTTGAGAAAGCATAGGATTGTAGGGAGTATAAATCCTTGCAGCCATTGCCATAGCTGCTGCAAATTTAGCTGTCTCTGGTGTAGAAATACCATAAATGTAGCGGGGTTGTACGTCTTGGTGAGGCATAATCTCCCCTGGCCAAGTTTTTCCTGATAGCTTACGATAAACTGCACCATCTACCCTTTGCATTTTCAGCATCCAATCAAGACCTACTTTAACTTCATCTAGTAGGTCTGGTACACCATTACCACCTTCAGGGATGCTTAATTGGCGATCGCTAAATAAATTGGGATATTGCTCATACAAGCTTAGCAAGCGACCAATAGTTACAGCAGTAGGACCAACATACTTACCAAAATCTCCCGCATCGTGCCAACCTCCTGTAGCTGCTTTGAATTCACCAGCTTGATGAAAGGAGTCTCTGTGGGCGATAATTCCATCTCCTAAATGACAAGGGGGATGGCTGACTCCAGTAACAGCATCATCCACGAAAACACCGCAACGTTGCAGATAGTAGGAACGCAGCAGTTTGATAAAAGCGTCTTTATATACTTCTTTACCAATATCAAAAGAGTAAGACTGAGTATCACCTACTTTAAGGTAATAACTTCCTTCGCCACTAAATTGAGTAAAATCAATAATCTGAACTATATCCTGGCTAGCCTCATCCCTAAGAGGGGTGCCTAAATTCGTAGCAAAAACAACTCTATAAGTTTTTGCATCAATCAGTTCAACCTTGGTATTTACTGGTTTAGTTGCATTGATTAAAATGGCAGACTTAGGTTTATTGTAATAGTATCCTGCTTGATTAATAACAATACGAGCTTTAGCAGCATTTAAAATAGGCTGAGTTAAACCTTTTTTGCAGTAATTATAAGCCAGCACCGTAACTAAGCCTAGGAAGAATCTTCTACCTATTTTCATTTCAATTCTCAAAGAAGAGACACTATTATTAGTTTAATCTAGCTATTAGTGGATAATGGATAAATTTACCTACTTTTTAAAAAGGTCAACTACCACTTTACTTTATCTTTAAAAAGTTATAGGTTTTTTTGAAATTGACGAGACACCTTCAGTTTTTTACTTCTACTGCCTTCATAATCTCTTGGCTAACTTCTTCTTTTTACAAAAAACTTTTTGAAAAACCTTTGCTATATCTTTTGCATCTAAGTTAAATTGAGTGTATTTCAAGTACACTCAATTTAATTATCTAAGTTAGTCAACTAACGTAAATTGAGCTTTTTTTTGCTTCATAGAAACGGCAAGCAATAGAGCCTAAGGAATAAAGCAAAGCAGCATTATTTGATGCTCCGATTACAGCACCTATTACCGGTAGAAGTTCGACAAAACCTAACCCAAATTTTAATACTCCAGAACCTCCCACAGACAAACTGAAAACTCCCAAAACCTCTCCTCGTCGGGTTGGTTCTTGAAGGGGAAATCCATATACCGCGGCAATACGATAAATCATCTCAGCCTGGAGTGTTGTCACTGCAGCCAAATCCACAGCAAACAAGGTTAATGCTAACGGAGGTACAAAATTAGTAATTAGTCCAATTCCTCCACCTTTTAAACTGGTATCGATAATAATACGCTGAGCTAGTTGTTCAGGGGTTTCTAGAGGGTATTCTCGTCGCAGCTTTTCTACATCCTGCTGAACCTTCTCTACATCAACTTGACCAATAGCAGCTAGTAACCATTTAATACCCGGAACTTGGGCAGCATATTTTACGAACTGATTTTCGGCAATAGGAGTGACAAATTTCCCGATGTTTTCTGTTCCCTGTTCTACAAACTGCATTGCGAGAGGTTCAACTGTTTCTCCCACAGCAGTGCTGGTACTATGAATACTATCAACTGTAGACTGCACTGTTTCGGAAGCTATTTGAGTAAAAAAAGCTGCCATTTGAATTGCGACAGAGACGGCTTCACTAAAATTGTCTGTGCATGAACGTTTTTGTCCTTGTGCTGCCATAGACTTTGATTGATTCCTCTACACGCTGCTTAACTTATATCTCTACTCTAAAATAGCTAAAATCTAACTATCTAGGACTTACGCAGTGAAACGGAAAAATCTGGGTTCTAGGCTAGAGGGAACAGGGAACTCTTAACTGAGGGTTACAGCGATTCTTAATGTCTGAGTGCGTAAGTCCTACTATCTTCTATCGTATGGTGAAAATTTTCCTGCCCTGCTTCCTTAAAGGTTGTGATTGCCAACTCTGTAGCTCAGTTTTACTCTCTTCTCAACACTCCCCAATTCAAGACTAATTTAACTACACAGAAAATTTTAAGATTTTTCAACTATTAATTATTAGTAATCGATAGTATTGAAAATACTCTGGCAAGAGATTTAAACTTGATTATTTAATGCTGACTATTGATGGTTGATTGTACTTTTCTTACTAATTCAACAAAACACTTAAATCAAGTGGAATAAATTTAATATTTGCAGATGATGGAGTTGAGGCCCTCGAAAAAATTGGCAATAGTCATCTTGATCTAGTTATTTTGGACATCATCTTACCTCATATTAACGGTTATGAAATATGCCGTCGCCTCAAGTTACACCAAAGAACTAAAAATATTCCTGTGCTGATCTACTCTAACAAAACTGAAGAGTGTGATGTATACTGGGCAGGCAAGCAAGGTGCAGATGCCTACCTCTCCAAACTGTGTCACCCTCAAGAACTGATTGATACTGTTGAGCATTTGTTACAGAAAAAAGCTAAGTCAGCCAAAAATTATCAGGAGTCTATTTCAGCTAATTCTATCCAGCGCTCAGTAGCTTTTTCTATGGCTTGAGTTAAATTCTCTAGTTTCTTATAGAGTTCTTGTACATCAGTAACCTTGTTGGGAGGAGCATGGTAGAGTGCCTTTTCTAACTCAGCTTTTTCTGTTTCTAATTGAGGAATTTTTTCTTCTAGTTCTTCAAACTCGCGTCTTTCCCAATTGGACAGTCTACGCTGTTTACCGTTAGAAGATGAGGCTTTCTTTGCTGTCTCTGGTTGAGCTATTTCAGTCTTTTTCTCCTGAGACTTAGAACTCTCCTCCTCTTGCTGTTCTTCTCTTGCTTGCTTATAGTCAAGGTAGACTGAGTAATTGCCGGGATACTGACGTAGGTTTCCTCCTTCTTCCAAGGCAAAAATTTTGTTGACGGTGCGATCTAAAAAATAGCGATCGTGAGAAACTGTAATTACGCAGCCATTAAACTCTTCTAAATATTCTTCTAAGACAGCCAGGGTTTGTACGTCTAAATCATTAGTTGGTTCATCGAGAATTAGCACATTAGGCGCACTCATGAGTACCCGCAGTAGAAAGAGACGACGTTTCTCTCCGCCAGAGAGTTTATAGATAGGTGAATATTGCTGGGAACCAGGAAAAAGGAAACGTTCTAACATCTGTGAAGCAGTAATTAGGCTGCCATCATTAGTTTGCACGTATTCTGCAATTTCTTTGAGGTAGTCAATTACTCGCTGATCCTGGTTAACTGCGTCTAACAAATCTTCTGAATGCTGGTCAAAATAACCAATCAGAATAGTTGCACCAATTTCGACAGAACCGAAGTCCGGAGCAATCCGCCCTGTGATAATATCCATGAGGGTGGATTTGCCTGTTCCATTACCGCCAATAATGCCGACACGATCATCAGGGCTAAACTCGTAGGTAAAGTCTTTAATTAAAGTGCGATCGCCATAGGATTTAGAAATATTTTCTAACTCAATAACTTTCTTGCCAATGCGACGACCTGGAGTAGAAATTTCTACTTTACCTTGGTTTTCTTTAAACTCAGTCGCCTGCATGCCATGGATGCGATCAATGCGAGCCTTTTGTTTGGTAGAACGAGCTTTGGGACCTCGTTTGAGCCATTCTAGTTCGCGACGCAATACCCCTTGATGTTTGCGTATGGAACTAGCGGCTGCATCTTCAGCTAAAGCTTTTTTCTCTAAATAGTAAGAGTAGTTGCCGTCGTAAGTATAGAGATCACCTCGGTCAATTTCAATGATGCGGTTAGTAACCCGATCCAGGAAATAGCGATCGTGAGTAATGAGAAGAATTGCCCCTCGGTAACCATTAAGATAAGTTTGTAACCACTCTACCGATTCAGCATCGAGATGGTTCGTCGGCTCATCCATCAATAGCACATCTGGTTCTGACAGAAGCGCCGCAGCTAGAGCAATCCG
This sequence comes from Coleofasciculaceae cyanobacterium, assembly GCA_049683475.1. GTDB lineage: Bacteria > Cyanobacteriota > Cyanobacteriia > Cyanobacteriales > Coleofasciculaceae > JBAUJE01. The sequence goes on from JBAUJE010000185.1 coordinate 12,026, forward strand.
TTTACGATAGCCACCAGATAAGCTGCCAATACGAGCCTCAAAATCTTCAATTCCCAGCTTACTCAAAATTATTTTGGCATTTGTCTCTAAGTCCCAGGCATTCATCGCCTCCATTTTCTGCGTCACCCCAGAAAGACGAGCGAGAAGTTGGCTATCTTCTGAATTATGAGCCAATTTGTGGGAAAGTTCTTCATAGTCGCGAATCAGCCTCATCTGTTCACCACTGTCAGCAAACACCTGTTCTAAGACGGTATTATTTTCGTCTAACTCTGGCTGCTGAGGTAAGTAAACAATCTCTGCCCCAGAATTGACGATAATTTGACCACCATCAACAGGTTCTATACCAGCAATCATTTTTAACAGCGTTGATTTGCCAGAACCGTTGGTGCCAATTAGACCTACTTTATCGGTACTGTCTAGACTAAAACTGGCATCTTTCAAAATTTCCTTGATGCCAAAATCCTTTTGA
>JBAUJE010000186.1:0-5170 GCA_049683475.1 Coleofasciculaceae cyanobacterium
CCATCTCCCCCATCTCCCCCATCTCCTTATGCCCCTACCTATCCCGACTCTCTTTTTGATAGGGAACTCCAAGAGCCGCGGGAGGAGTGGATTTACCTGCTAACCCCAGCAAGGCGAACAGAGCCAGGACATAAGGCAGCATAACTAAGAACTGATAGGGGATATTGAGATTAAATGCCTGAATTCGCAGTTGCAGTGCTTCTGTGGCTCCAAACAGGAGGCAAGCCAGGGTTGTGCCAACAGGGTGCCACCTACCAAAAATTACTGCTGCTAAGGCAATAAAGCCTTTACCTGCGGTGATTCCTTCTGTAAAAAATTTGACATGTACTAGGGTTAGGTACGCTCCTCCTAACCCGCATAAACAGCCACTGGTAATAACGCTTATATAGCGTATGAAAGAAACTGAAACTCCTGCTGTAATAGCTGCTCTAGGATATTCACCAACAGCCCTCAAGGCTAGACCTAAACTGGTATTAAATAATAGATAGGAACTCAGAGGCACTAGGAGAAACAGAAAATAAATAAGAGGGTCTTGATTAAACAGAACTGAACCAAGAACAGGAAGATCTTTTAGTAAGGGGATACCTAGAGGAGAGATTCCTTCAATCTGTCCGGCACCACCATCAAATAATACTCTTGCTCCGAAGGCAGTTAATCCCGCTACTGCCAGATTAATTGCTAATCCAGAAACTAGTTGGTCAACGCCTAAGCTAACGCAGAGATAGGCATGGAGTAAACCCACCAAGCCAGCGATAAATAAGGCTGTCAAAATACCTATCCAGACTTGACCACTTAATAAAACCGCTGCTGCACTGACAAATGCTCCCGTTAATAACATACCCTCTAGGGCAATGTTGAGAACTCCTGAACGTTCAGAGAAGAGTCCGCCTAGAGCAGCAAATGCCAAGGGTACGGATAGATGCAGACTAGCTACTAGGTAACTGGAGAGAAAGGCGAGGTTATCAGGAGTCATTTTTATACAGTCATAATTAATTGGCAAGAATCTTAGCTGATTCACTGTCTTAGTCAAAGCTTCATATAAAGCCTGCGATTGATAAAGAATTTAGGAAGAACAACACAGTTTATTACTTTTTAATTAGGGATAGATTACAACAGAAGAAGCAAACAAAAATCACTTCTCAATCAGAACCAAGCTAAAAGACCTTTTGAATACCTGATTTTATCAAACCAAAGAAAGTAATAATTTTTGGAGCTATATCAACTATTTAAAGGTTTGCTGCTGACTGAAAGAAGCGAAATCTATTCTTTATCTTTCTGGAAACTTCATGAACAAGCAATTTGTTTTCAGTTCTTCGTCTAAGTTAGGTTTTGTTGCCTCATTACTTGCTAGCTCTAGCCTGTGTGTAGGTTTTTTGGCTCCTTCAGCCTCAGCAGTTTCCATCAATTTAGTTCCTCAAAGTGAAGGTGAGGTTAATGTTGGATTAGGTACAAGTTTAGATTCAAAGGGTTATTTAAACCTTAATCCTATCATTCAAAGCGTTGAGAGTTTAGTTGATAGCTCTACTGGCACAAAAAGCCGCCTGTTTGTGGATCAAGCAAGTACAGCTAATCAGTATGGAACTGTTAATTTTCTGGCTTTTGATATCGGTACTGCTGACAAAAACCAGCAATATTGGTTCCGTCCCCTGGCAATGGATTATGACTCAAGCGGTAATCTGATCGAAAAAGGTCAATTAGAGGTAGGTACTTTTAAGTTTACCTTTAGCCAGGTTATTGAGTCCCTCACTGTCCGTTGGTTTGATACCGAGTATTTCAACAAGAAAACAAAAGAAGGAACAACATATACAGTTAATAGTACAGATACTGGCTATGTTCCTGTTGGTAAAAACAACAATGTCTTTGAGAAAACCTTCTACGGTGTCAGTGATATTGTCCTTGATCTCGGTCAAAGAAAAGGTAAAACTGGGGATGGGGTTAACTTCCAGGCAGAAGCTACTACCACTAGCGTACCGGAACCTGGTGTTACTGTTGGCTTAGCGGCTTTAGCCGCGACTGGTGTGATGGGCTTACGCAAGCGTAGAAAGACTTCTGCTGAGAATTAGAGTTATAGCACCACGCGTTAATGTTAGGACATTTCTTCTCAAACTCAGCCACAGCTTACTGTTGCCTATTGCCTGTTGCCTGTTCCCTAGCGCGTAGCGCTATAACTTTAGAGTTAATCGATATCTATTAGCAAAACGAAAAAGTTCCCAGTTAACTTCACTAGAGGACTGGGAACTTTTGTACCACCAAGGTTATTGAAGCTAGTTGGCTTTTTATTGCCTTTTGCTTTCTAGCGCCAAACTAATGGCAATGAATAATACTGTTAGTCCTTGAATCGCATAGACTACAGTAGATGGGACACCGGCACTGCGCTGCATAACATTAGCGCCACTACGCAATGCTCCAAAAAAAAGGGAAGTGATGACAACTGCAACAATACTACCACGACTTAACAAGGCAATGGCGATCGCATCAAAACCATAACCTCCGGAAAAGTCTTGAAATAGCCGATATTTCAAACCCATCACTTCATTTGAACCTGCTAACCCGGCTAATCCACCAGAGAGTGACATTGCTAGCATAATTGTACGCCTCACTGATATCCCAGCATAACGGGCAGCTGTGGGATTTTGCCCTACAACTTCAATTTGATAACCAAGGGGAGATTTGAGCAATACAAACCATAAAATTAAAGCGGCGAGTATTGCCACTAAAATCCCCGTATGGGTTTGAGTTCCTGGCAAGATGATGGGTAATTGAGCAGATGCTGGCAGTTTGGGGGAAAATGGACTAGGCGCACCTGGTTCCATCATTGGTCCAGATGTCAGGTAACTGATCAAGTTTTGGGCTATATAATTTAGCAGTAAAGTCGTAATAACTTCATTCACTCCCCGTACTGCTTTGAGGTAGCCTGGGATTAAGCCCCACATTGCCCCTAACAAGAACCCTCCTAGCAAGGCTAAAGGTAGATGAATAACCCCAGGTAAACCTTTGATATATAGTCCAACTAATGCACTACCCAAACCTCCCATGTAGATTTGCCCTTCTGTGCCAATATTAAATTGACCGGCTTTTAAAGCAAAAAACACCCCTAAACTAGCTAGCAAGAGTGGGATTGTTTTGGTCAGAGTATTACCAAAGCCGTAACGGTTGGTGAGGGATTCCTGGAATAAGACACCGTAGGCGGCGATAGGATTTTTTCCTGCAAACAGAATTAGGATAGCACCGACTAGGAGAGCCGATGTAATTGCCAAGATAGGGGAGAAAAACGGTAGGAAAGTTGAGGAAAAAGCCGAGTTCATTCTAGAACGATCAGAACTCATTTCCGGCTCACCTCAATCAATCCTCTTCCCAATTGGTGTAGTTAATTAGAGCAAATCTGTTAAGTTGCAATTTAGTCAACTTCTTGTTTGAAAGGTTCTCAGAACGACCCTCTAGAGGATGCAAGACACCCGGTTCATGCAAGTTCAGTTTTTAGCCTGATCAAGGGAAGCTGACTAGCCTAATTAACTCTTTGAGTAAAGCTAATATTGACACCTAGTAGCAAGACAAGCTAATTCCGTAACCTTTCAAAATTAGTATGGCTTCCTTTAAAACCGTTTTCTGCGGTAGCGGGATAGCCTTTTTAGCTGTTTATGTCGCGCAATTTCTTTGCGTTTGCGCTTTTGAATGGGTGTTTCAAAATGACGGTGTTTCTTCATGTCTGAAAAAATCCCGGCTTTGGAAACAGCACGCTTAAACCTACGAAGGGCTGACTCAATCCCCTCATTCTCACCGACACTCACCTGGGTCATTCTCTTTCCTCCTTAGCTTGAGTTGATTGCTAGGTGTTTTCGACCACCAAGCAGAAACTTTTGGCCCACTACAGTCACCTTATTTTGTCACTCTGTTTACTCACAAAGCCTGAATTCTAGGCTTCCAAAGGACTCAGCAGGGGTGTCTGTAATCAATGGGCTTCTCTATCTGCACACTTGTCGGTTTAGTCGGTGACTTTTTTTTTGTATAACACTTAATGCTCTACTCGCTTGACCGATCTAAAATTTTTCTGCCCGACTACTAATCAGCTAGAGCCGACCAGAGAGTCGGGCATTACCTAATCTTCAGGGAAGATTAGCCTCTTGACTTAGTAGCGTCTAGAAAATCCGTCCCGGTTGCCACCTCCCCTGCGGCCACCGCCACCTCCTCTGTTTTCACGAGGCTTGGCTTTATTTACTTTCAGGTCACGACCCATCCACTCTGCTCCGTCAAGAGCATCGATGGCGGCAGTTTCTTCTTCTTCTTTGGACATTTCAACAAAACCAAAGCCGCGCATCCGGCCTGTTTCACGGTCAGTGGGTAGCTGAACTCGCTTTACAGTCCCGTATTCGGCGAAAATCTGGCTAATATCATCCTCCGTGACATCGTAGGAAAGATTGCCTATATAAATTGACATGTAGTATCTCCATAATCAAGTGGTGAAGAGACTTATGATTCGGAGAAGTGCCTGTCATCGAAAGAGATAAGAACAAACTATACAACCGAATATAATCCTCACACATTATACTAGCATCCATTTTGGAACTCTGTGTAAGGGAGTCTTTGTCCTATACTGATGGGGCTTGGGGGGATATAACTTTCTATATCATACTTTTAAGTTTACTATCGGTACACAAGAAGCCCCTATAGCTAACTCAGTTAAGCTCTCATGCAGACAAAATTGGTGACAGCTAACTTAAGTATACCTAAGTTAGCTGATGGAAGAATAGGTACTAGGACAAAATTTAGTCCTTTTGTCTGCCCTGTCTTTACTCGCGTGGGGCAAGACTAAGCAAAGTCAGAGACATTTGCCTCTGAACCAATAAGCATGACGGAAACATCGTCAAGGAAACCACCGATCTTGTCATTAGTACCACTTGCCCGGAATTCTAGAGTAGTTGTTGAATCAAGGCTCGCTCCTAATTGGTAGCTGTACTCTTGCCAAGCATTACTCTTACCACCGGCGTCGGTAATGGTGTCAATTAGTTGATTATCCCAATAGACTTCAATCTTGTTACTTTCGGCACTCACTTTTGGTCTAGCACTGTAGTCAAAGGAAAGCTCATACAACTCTCCTACTTGAGTGTTTAACTCTTGAGCAAAACCACTATTACTATGACTATCTAGTTCAACCCAAGAATTACCCTCAGCA
>JBAUJE010000187.1:0-10992 GCA_049683475.1 Coleofasciculaceae cyanobacterium
TTTTCCCAATTGCTAGAAGAACGAGAACAAGCATTGGTGCAGCAAGTAGTAAAAGAAAGTACTAATTCTTTATTTGGGATTGATCCAGGTAGTACAAATATTACTTTTGTTAACTTAGCTAAGCAAAAAGCTAGTCGTGCTAGGGTAACATTTTTTATTCTTGGTTCTAGTGATAATTCAATTCAACTACGCAAGCGTTTGTTAGAGTTAGCAAATGAAACAATGTCCAAAAAACTGATGACCTATGGCATAGATTTTAAGATGAATGACCCAACAATTTATGTTGAGTCACCAATTACTATGTAGGGAATAATGAGTCCTAATAATTGTAGGGTGGGCAAGTTTAACCAAAATATTATAGATTTTGCCACCATATAGCTCTTGCCCACCCTACCTACCTACTTTAATGGCTAAAGATCTTTTTCATCAACAGGTTAAAACGGCCTTGATAAAGGATGGCTGGACTATCACTCATGACCCTTTTATTATTCGTAAAAGATTACAGACTATCGAGCTCAGCTGGTTGAGTATAACGTTTTAAATATTCCAGAATACTGGGTAGTTGACCCCCTGACATCAAAGGCGATGAGTTTCACCCTAGTTGAGGAACTGTATGAGGGGGCTGAGTTTATTGGTACCGAGCAAATTGTTTCAGGTATTTTCCCAGAGTTGAGACTAACAGTTGAGCAGATTATTGGTGCTGGGGTAGTTTCTGGCGTTGAAGAAAACTAATAGAGGCGATCAGCGAAGCCGGACACAGCAAAGTATGCGATAGCGCTTTGATTAGAATGTATCTTTGCATTAAACAAGCGACTCTGATTAGTGGGAGGAGATAACACCTCTATGATATAAATACCCAAACCCTTTTAGCTAAATTGACAAGCATTTCTTGGCGCTTTTCTATAGCTTTTGAATCCCAAATAGTAAATGGGTGAAGCTCTAGAATTTTAATAGCACGATTTAATTGCGTATTTTGACCAACATTTAGTTGGTTTACTAATGCACGAGTTATTAAAATCTGAGACTGTTGATATCCCTTCTTTTTAAACTCGTATGAATGATCTAAAATAGAACTATTTATTGTTTTTTCTAATAGAGTTAAATTTCCTATATTCTTAGTATATAAATCATATTCTTTAGGCTTGTCAAAAGTCTGTCTTAATTCATTGTTTTGAGATTTTGGTAGTATGTGTTCAACATGTATCGATTTGTTTAAGTACCAAGTTAGTGGTTTGCAGTTGTCATATGCTTCTTTTTCAACAAATTGAGCTATTTTTGCTAAAATATATCGAAGGCGAAACTTAGCTATATTAGAGTCAGTCAATTCATAGAGGGCAGATTCAAAATCAGCTCCTAAAAGTTCAAATTCAGAGCGAAAATACTTTTGAATAAAGATCCGTAATTCTTCGCTGTCTCTAATTTTCCTGAGTTCTCTGCTCCACTGAGAAAAATTACGAATGAGATTAACATCCTTCCTTCTACTGGAACGAGTAATAGTATAAATAAACAAAAGAGACTCAACATAACAACATAGCTCTGAAAACAACTCCTTTTCCAAGAACCTGCCCGCCAGTAATAATATAAAATGTTGACGATATCGACCTTGTAATTTTTTAATATTTTGAAGATATTGATTGTCAGTTCCATCAGTATTTTTTCCCTGTGTAAAGTTACAATAATGTTCACTAGCAAGGATTAATTGATCAACAAACTTTAAAGGTTCATTGAAGACACTATATTTAGAGCTTTGCTCAACAAACCAATCATATATTTCTTCCTCAGGAAAATTGTTGTTTAAACTTACTTCATAGTGAGACATCAAATAGTAGCGAAGAAAACGAATGGGTTCTTCTTGATGTTTGTAAAGTATTCTCATTAAAGTTTCCCACCGGCTTTTTAATTTCTGCCAAGTATGATTACTATCACTTTTTTGAGAAACATTTATAAAAAGGTAATTTTTTAGCAAATCAATAGGGGTAAGACCAATACCACGATCGTTGATAGTCTCGAAAACCTTAAGAGCATTTTTTAAATTTGGTGTTTCTATTCTAATAAGTTTTACATTATTAGTAAAAATTGATAAAAACTTTTTCAGATCTCTTGCTTCTGCAATAAATCTATTAGAAATAAAATCTTGTATTGTCTCAATTGCTTGACTCAGTTTTTCAACGGAACTCGAAATAATATTGTTTTTATTTAAAGTTATATTTTTTCTATTAGCTACTTCTTCTAGAAAAGCAGCACCATCACTATCATAATGAAGAGAAAGACGATATTTATTAACGTCTTCACCTGTTTGAAAATCAGGGGTTACACCGGCAATTAAATTATCTAGTACTTTAGATTCCTGACCTAACTTACGAATAGTATCACGAAGCACGCAAAAAACTAGATATATTGTTGTCATTCTTTGTTGACCGTCAATAAGCTGAAAAGTTCCATCTTTATCTCTAAATACAACAATAGACCCTAAAAAGTATTCGGAATCTTCCATCGGCTGTTCACTATCATATAGTTCATAATAAATATCATCAATTAATTTTTCTACATTAGAATGTTGCCAAACATATTCTCTTTGGAAATCCGGAACTGAGTAAAAATCTCTAAACAAGTCAGCAACACTTAAATTACTAGATTCAATTCTTGGTACTGTTCCCATTTTTAAATAAATTTTCAATTACAAATAAATTAGCAAGAATAAATTACCATAAATGCATTAAAAAGTATAAACAAGTTAATTAAAAAACTATCATGTTTGTATGTAAATCCTTTTTGCTATCTTGTCAGAATAGTTAATGTTACCTAAAAGTATTAAGACTAAACTAGCTTTATAAGCAAGGAAATAGAATATTGAGGGAATAGTTAAGGCAATTAGCTCTTTCATGACTCAGCACTTGACTTGAGCTACTTGCTCTACAAGTATTCTACTTCTATAGGTTCTTGTTTTTCGTTTAAGTCTCGTTAACTATAATAACTAGCTGATATTTATTCTGAATCCGTATATTCACTGAATTAACATAGGCGAGATAAAATAATTTGCTAGAGTTGCAGAAACATCACAAGACATTGGCTCAAAATGTAGTACCAAAATCTACTCTCGACGCAGACCTAAAGATTTATAAGTGCTTCCTTTACCTAGGTTTAGCCCGCCGTAGACATTGCTAAATTCAAATTCAAAAGCCCCGCTGCGATCATGCTGTGATAGTCATCGACAGAGCATTTAGCTAACGTCTTCATCGCTTCAACAGCTCATTGTTCTAACTTCTACATTCCTTCTTCTCAAAATCCATTCCCCCGTTGGAAAGACGGGGGAGTATGTCAATACTTAAGACTCAGGTAATTTATACTGCCCAACAATCCGTTTTGCATACTCTGGAACATGTTCCTCTAACTTCTCTGGATAATTGCGCTGCACATATAAATAGTTGCGGGTGAAATGGGAATCAATCGAGAAGCGAGCGTACTCTAAGCCCTTAGGACCAATCTTTTCAATTACCACTCCCATCATTTTGGCGGCCCACATTGGTAAGGTTACGCCTTTGTCATAGGCGGGAATACTTTGTTGTACAGCCTGTTTTCTATCTCCTTTGGACGCAACCGGCTGGGTTTCTAACTGGTTTTGCACCATATCGAGCATTTCTTGACCAGTTTCGTTGCGTACTACTATCCACTGCCAACCGAAAGGCGCGCCCATGTAGCCTACCACTAAATCCGCTAAGGAATTTACATAGTCAAAACAGCTCATGCAAGAGGGGGCAAAAACATCTTTGAGTTGATTGGTTTTCAAGCCAAAGAAAGGCACCATTTCTTCAGAACCGTCTTCGTGTTTGAAGTGAACCCGAAAGTCTTGCATGAATTCATAATGTACTACCGTTTCTGGAGATTTGCTGGTAGTTTCTAGGAATTTTTGCAATCCTGCACGGGTGACATTATCGACACAGGGAGTACCTAAAACATAGAGTTTTTCTAAGCCTAGCTGTTTTTCTACTGCTCGCAATGCCTGAATTTGGCAACCCACACCAATTACCAACAGCCGCTTCATGCCAGATTTTTCTATCTGTTCCAAGACAGAAAGGTTAGGGGAAAGGGTAGGTTTATTAACCCGTGCTGCCAGAATTTCTTCTGGGGTACGGGCGATAATGGGCATGGGTTGAAATCTGTCTTCTTGAGTATTTTGCACACAGACAACACCTTCAACTTTGCCACTATTGAGCATTTCAATGGCAATGCTGCTCACAATTCCCGTCCACTGGGCCCCGGCGATGGGTTGGGTTTTCCGTGCCGCCATCATCTCTTGGTGAACACCAAAGTACCAATCATTGGGGTTATCTAGGTTGCGGCTGCGTCCGTGGCTTTGTTCTTCGAGTTCTGGAATTTGCTGGTTGATAAAGGCACAAGCTTCTTTGACGTAGTGAATATAATAGGTGTCGCACAGTCCGCATTCGCTACAGAGTTCTTTTGCTGGACGCTTAGCCCCTGGTTTTAAGGCTTTGGCTTTTTGGTGTTTAGCAGGGTTGGGAGTGACTGAAGTCATTGAAAGGCCGTTTTTTAAACTCTGGTTTATTTTCTCATGATATTTGAGGGGTTTGGGGATGGGGTGTTGAGGAGACGGGGAGACGGGGAGGCTGGGGAAGCTGGGGAGGCTGGGGAAGAAGCTTTTACTTAAATAACTTAATTAGTTTACGTCTTTACCTCTTCCTGACATGCTACGCCCTACACTATCGTTAGTTGAATTTGCCCACCTGATAATTTAATGAGTATCGGAGATTCTCTAGAGAGTGGTGAAGTCTCTTTAATGAGTATCGGAGACTCTCTAGAGAGTGGTGAAGAGTCTTTAATGAGTATCGGAGATTCTCTAGAGAGTGGTGAAGAGTCTTTAATGAGTATCGGAGACTCTCTAGAGAGTGAAAAAGACTCTTTAATGAGGAGTAATGGTAGGTTAGGCAAGCTCAAATAACTGTAAATTAAGCTTTTCAGCTTTTATCTGTGTTGCAACCTTAGTCAAGATAGTTTGGTGGACAGCATAAATCCTAAAAGGGCGTAGCATTTGCGGATAAAAACCTTGATTTCACCGATAAATCCGGGCGCAAATGCTACGCCCCTACAGCTCAAAATCGACTTTTGCAAAAGGTCTATAGTGCGATAATTCTAAAACTCAAAACTCAAAACTCTTGAACTTGACTTTTCATATCTCTCAGGGCAGATTATTGGATAACCGCAACTGAGGCTGAGATACTCGGTTATTTATCCAGTTGGAAAATGCCCAATTTATTTGATGCCTTTATTTCCTACGGACGAGCAGATAGTAAAGCCTTTGCAACGAAACTTCATGGTCATCTGCTCGAAGCTGGTTTAAAAATCTGGTTTGACCAAAATGATATTCCTCTTGGGGTTGATTTTCAGAATCAAATTGATGATGGTATCGAAAAAGCTCATAATTTTCTATTTATTATTGCGCCACACTCGGTTAATTCTCCTTATTGCTTAAAAGAAATTGAGTTAGCGATTAAATTAAAAAAACGTATTATTCCCTTATTACACGTAGAGCAAATTAGTCAGGAAACTTGGCGAGAAAGATTTCCTAACGGTACGGATGAGGAGTGGGAAGGGTATAAAGAGCAAGGTAAGCATACAGTTTTCCAGAATATGCACCCGACGATTAGCAAGATTAATTGGGTGTATTTCCGAGAGGGAATTGATGATTTTGAACAGTCTTTTGCCGGATTAATTGCCTTATTTCAGCGTCATGCTGATTACGTTGAGCAGCATACTCAGTTTTTAATGAAGACCTTGGAGTGGGAGAGGCATCAAAGACAAACAAACTATTTGCTAGTTGCTGACGAGAAACAACAGGCTCAAGCTTGGTTAAAAATACGCTTCAAAGATGAGCAACCGCCTTGTCTTCCTAATGATTTGCATTGTGAATACATCACTGAAAGTATCAAGAATGCTAATAATTTGATGACTCAGGTGATTATCTCCTATGCCGATGAGGATAGGGAGACAATGGAGAAGATTTGTAGGAGTTTGCGGCAAGAAAGTATTACAGTTTGGACTAATAAAACTGATATTCAAAGCGGGGAAGCATTTGAGGAAGCGATTGAGCGAGGAATTGAACAGGCGGATAATGTGGTTTATCTGCTTTCCCCTGATTCGGTAAAGTCTTATTATGCTCGGAAAGAATTAGAGTATGCAATATCACTGAATAAGCGGATTATTCCTATATTGGTGCGGGAAATATCATCCGAATCGATACCGAAGGCACTTCAGGATTTGCAGTATATTGACCTGACGGCTCAAGAAAGCCCCCCCGACCCCCCAGATCCTTCGCTTGGCTCAGGACGCAAAAGCGCCTTGGGGGGAGTAAACCCGGTTCCCCCCAGAATTGGGGGGCTAGGGGGGCAAATCCATGAGTTCTGTCATTTTGACGAGAGCCAACTACTGAGAATCCTACGGCAGGATGCGGCTTACTATAATGAGCATAAGGTTTTACTAACCAAAGCCCTGAAGTGGGAAAGACAGCATGATAACCCTAGTATTCTGCTGCGGGGTTACAACCTGCGGAGTGCTGAGACTTGGTTGAAGGTGGCAAATAAGAGAACGCAGCATCCGCCGACACCTTTAATTACAGAATTCATCGAGGAAAGTTTACGGCAACCCCCTGCAACATCATTAGATGTTTTTATTTCTTATTCCCGTGCTGACTCTGATTTTGCCCGTAAGCTGAATGATGAACTGCAACTTCAGGGTAAAACGACTTGGTTTGACCAAGAAAGTATTGCATCGGGGGCGGATTTTGCCCAGGAAATTAATGGGGGAATTGAAGCCTGTGATAATTTCTTATTTATTCTCTCGCCCCGTTCGGTGAATTCCCCTTATTGTGCCGATGAGGTGGAGTATGCGGCAAAACTGAATAAGCGGTTTGTGACGGTGCTGCATCGAGATGTGAATTCAGAGGAACTGCATCCGGAGTTAGCTAAGGTGCAGTGGCTTGATTTTAATCATAATGAGGGGGATTTTAATGTCAATTTTCGACAATTGGTGAGAACCCTCGATACTGATAGGGAACATTTACGCAGTCATACAAAATGGTCGCAGAGGGCGCTTGAATGGCAGGAGAAAAACCAGACTGCTGACTTGCTGTTGCGGGGGAGTGAATTGGCGGTGGCTGAGGCGTGGTTGAAGGAGACTCAAGGGCAGAAGAAACAGCCTGGTGCGACGGAGTTACAAAGGGAGTATATTGCTAAAAGTGGGGGGCATAAGCGTAACCAGCAGCGATTGGTGATCGGGACAGCCTCCTCTTTTATCGGGGTAGTAACCCTAGCATTATTTGTAGGAATTACTCTCTTGCTGGTAAGCCAAGAGCGGCAAAGCTTGAAGCTGCTACTACAAGCATTACGCGTACAAAGTTTACTACCTGCTGCTCCTGTAGAGGCACTAGTTCTAGCAATTCGGGCAACTGGAGAAAGTCAATCCTTAGCGCCGGAGGTTCGTGAGAAGGAGAAGACTTTTGCCCAGGTACAGTCTAGTTTACGTGATGCGATCGCAGATGCCAGAGAACGCAACATCATCAAAGGGCATGAGGGAGAAGTCAGCTCAGTGGCATTTAGTCCCGACGGCAAAACCCTTGTCAGTGGTGGTTTTGACAAGACGATTCACCTCTGGGACACTTCTGGCAAGCCCATCGGTGAACCCTTCAAAGGGCATGAGGGAGAAGTCAGCTCAGTGGCATTTAGTCCCGACGGCAAAACCCTTGTCAGTGGCGGTGATGACGGAACGATTCGCCTGTGGGATACATTTGGCAACTCGCTCAGTCAACCCATCAAAGGGCATGAGGATTATGTCATCTCAGTGGCATTTCAGCCTGACGGTAAAACCCTTGTCAGCGGTAGTTCTGGCAACGCGATTCGCCTGTGGGATACATTTGGCAACTCGCTCAGTCAACCCATCAAAGGGCATGAGGATTATGTCACGTCAGTAGCATTCAGCCCGGACGGCAAAACTTTCGTCAGTGGCAGTGGTGACGGAACAATTCGCCTGTGGGATGCATTTGGCAACCCCATCGGTCAACCCATCAAAGGGCATCGGCGTTCGGTCAACTCAGTGGCATTTAGCCCCGACAGCCAAACCTTTGTCAGTGGTAGTTCTGACATTCGCCTGTGGGACACAAAAGGCAATCCCATCGGTAAAGCCTGGGAAGTGCCGTTTATGGTCTATTCAGTAGCATTTAGCCCGGACGGCAAAACTCTTGTCAGTAGCGATCATGCTAATAAAATTCGCTTATGGGACATTTCAGGCAACCTCATCACGTCCTTCCAAGGGCATGAAAATTGGATCAGATCAGTGGCATTTAGCCCGGACGGCAAAACTCTTGTCAGTGGTAGTTCTGACAAAACGATTCGCCTGTGGGACAGAGACGGCAACCCCATCGGTCAACCCTTCAAAGGTCATCAGGGAGATGTCAGCTCAGTGGTATTTAGCCCGGATGGCAAAACTATTATTAGTGGCAGTTTTGACAAGACGATTCGCCTGTGGGACATTTCAGGCAACCCTATCGGTCAACCTTTCAAAGGGCATGAGGATTGGGTCAACTCAGTAGCATTTAGCCCGGACGGCAAAACTCTTGTCAGTGGTAGTAATGACAAGACAATTCGCCTCTGGCGCGGTGGCACTTGGCAAGATTGGCTGGGGGTAGCGTGCAATCGGTTAATCGGACATCCCATCTTAGTTGCTCCGGAAACGCTGCTTGCTGAGGATTCTGAAACCCTTAAGGTAGCTAAAGATGCTCGTTCTACTTGTCAAAAATTAGTTTGGGATAAAACTGAAAATGCCCAGTTTCTGGTTAATCAAGGTTGGGCAGTTGCGCGAGAAGGAGATATGGAGGGTGCTAATGCCAAGTTCCAACAAGCCCAGAAATTGCATCCTAGCATCGATATCCCGACTGAAGAAAAACTCACATGGTGGGCGGCTGATGGTTGGGTCAATAAGGGTGAGAAGCTAGTCGAAAAGAAGAAGTATAAGGAAGCGCTGGCTGCTTACAATAAGGCACAAACGATAGATCCGACCAGGGAAATTTCTGCATATTCTTGGTATATCCTCTGTCGGTATGGAATTCTACACATACAGCCAACTAAGGTGATGCAGGCATGTGAAAAGGCTGTGGCGCAAGCCCCTGAAAATAGAGCATTTCGTGATAGTCGCGGCATTACTAGGGCGCTGACGGGGAATAAACAAGGAGCAATTGAGGATTTTCAGGCGTTTATAGAATCGAGTGATTTAGAGTGGGAGAAAAAACAACGGCAAGAGTGGATTGATACCCTCAAGGCGGCTAAGAATCCCTTGACGAAGGAGGAGATTGAGAAGTTGTTAAGACCGAGGGGGGGACCAATACGTTGATGGGATGATAATGTCGGGGCAAAGCATTTGCGCCCAGATTTATTGGTCAAACCAGGATGTTAATCCGCAAATGCTTCGCCCTTCGTCAAACTCATTGATTAAGAGTTACTTGAATGCTGACAAAAACTGTAACCCATGCTCTCCTACCCCATAGCTTTGCGTACTTTATAGACAAAAACTGAATTGAACAAGGCTAAGCATTTATTCTTCAACTAAAGTTATAAATCCTTCTCTAACTTTAGTTATAAAAGAGAGAATTCATATTATAGTTGTACAAATTTTTTCAAGGTAAATTAAGTAAAGGGAATAGCGTTACTAGCAACAGAATTGCTAAGTTACAGGTAAACCATAAAACGTCGAACCCAAATGATTATTTCCGGAGGCAAACGCAGGTGCATTATAGGAGTGTTGCTACTGAGTTTGGCAAGCTGTGGGAGTACTCCTCAGCCCCAATCTGCTGCTCCTAATGCTACTTCACAGCCAACGGCCGAAAGTACACCTCAGTCAACGCCGGAACCGACACCGAATACTCCAGAAGCGATCGCCGTCTCTGAGGGCAATATCTGGTCACGGCTCCAACGGGCAGACACTCACTACTATGTACTCATGCGTCATGCGATCGCACCGGGAACGGGAGATCCTGCCAATTTTCAGCTCGGTAACTGCTCCACGCAACGCAACTTATCAGAGGAAGGTCGCGCCCAGGCCAGGCGCACAGGGGAAGTGTTTAGGGAGAAGAACGTGACCGTTCAACAGGTACTCTCTAGTGAGTGGTGTCGTTGCCTTGACACGGCAGAGTTAATGGATCTTGGCTCCGTCGAACGGTTTCCTGCCTTGAACTCGTTCTTTCAAGATCGCGCCAAAGGCCCTGAGCGTACCCAGCAGCTACGGGAGTTTATGGTCAACAACCGCGACGACCCAGGGATTACAGTGTTAGTGACCCACTTTGTCAATATCTCTGCGATCGCAGGCAATAGCGTATCGTCCGGAGAGATGGTAGTGATGCAGGTCAACGATGAAAACGAGCCTGAAGTGGTGGAGCAAATTGAGCAGTTATGAGTGAGCTTGCTCCCTTGTTAAAGGTTATTTTAACGAACATCAACGTTAGCCGTCATATTTAACCGAGCAGCCGTAGGGCTGAGTCACGGTAGTTTCAACAGTCTGAGACGCCAACACACTCGTCAAGGCTGCTTGCACATAGTTGTCAGCCTTCTCCAAATCAGCGGTATCGGCAGATGAGATGCTATCGATTGCTCCCATGTACTGAACAATGCCTTCTTGGTCAATGACGAACATATGAGGTGTGGTGCGGGCATCGTATAACCGTCCGATTTCACCTTCGGAATCTAAGAGCACCGCCGTGGGTGAAGCGTCGCGAGACTTAGTAAGTTCATTGGCTTTGTCAGCTTCTACATAACCCTGCTTGTCGGGAGCAGAGGAGATAATCGACAGCCAGACCACATCTTTAGAGCTGAGATCACCCCATGCCTAGAAGGGCAGGGGGTTCCATAAGTTACTCCAACTCTCCCCAGCTCTCGGATAAGTCGAACAAACATAATTGTACGGCTTCTCCTACAGCATCTGGGTTCTTATTGG
>JBAUJE010000188.1:0-6577 GCA_049683475.1 Coleofasciculaceae cyanobacterium
GATGAGGGTGATGGGGGTGATGGGGGTGATGGGGGTGACAAGGGTGATTCAAGAAAATCTGCACCTGCTTCCCCTGCTTCCCTAGCCCAATCCCGTACTGCCATAATTGGGCGATCGCGTATTGAGGAGACTTCTCTACAGGATTTGTTTGAACCTCTAGGGGGTGGTGGACATTCTCAGGCGGCTTCTGTGAGTTTGCGAGGGGTTAATGCTTGGGAAGTTATCGAGCAACTGGTCGAACAACTTAAAGAGCAAATTCCTGAGCCTTTGACAGCGCGGGAGTTAATGTCGTCGCCAGTGCGTACTATTCGTCCTGAGACTACTATTAGTGAAGCTCAGAGAATTTTGTTGCGCTATGGTCATTCTGGGTTGTCGGTGGTAGATGAACTTGACAAGTTAGTGGGGATTATCTCGCGTCGAGATATTGATTTGGCTTTGCACCACGGTTTTAGTCATGCACCAGTTAAAGGTTACATGACCAAGAATTTAAAGACTATTACCCCTAAAACTACTTTGCCTTCGATTCAGTCCTTGATGGTGACTTATGATATTGGTCGTCTACCGGTTATAGAAGATGGGCAATTAGTAGGTATTGTTACCCGCACCGATGTTTTACGACAACTGCATCCAGAACGGGGAAGTGGAAAAAATTATTGCCCTTTACCTATTAGCGATCGCCAGTTATTCCTGACTAATCTACAACAACGCCTTGCTCAACCACTGTGGGAACTACTTAAACAAGCGGCTCAAGCAGCTCAGAAGCGGGGTTGGCATCTCTATTTGGTGGGGGGAGGAGTACGGGACTTATTATTAACTCCAGTTAATGAAACCGTACATCTAGAAGATATTGATTTGGTAGTAGATGGTTTTCATCACTCGGCGGAGGCTGGGGCTGGGGTAAACTTGGCTAAGGCATTACGGAAAATTTATCCGGCTGCTCGACTAGAGATTCACGGCGCTTTTCAAACTGCTGCTTTGTTGTGGCACAATGACTCAGTTTTTGGCTCTCTCTGGATTGATATTGCCACAGCTCGCACGGAGTTTTATCCTTATCCGGCGGCCAATCCAGAGGTCGAAGCTAGTTCAATTCGTCAAGATCTTTACCGAAGAGATTTTACTATCAATGCGATGGCTCTGAGGTTGACTCCGGTACACCGAAAGCCGCAGCTACTTAATCCCCAGTCCCCTTTACCTCTTTTGGATTTCTTTGGGGGTTTACTGGATTTACGAGGGCGACAAATTAAGGTGTTACATGCCAACAGCTTCATTGAAGACCCTACCCGGATTTATCGAGCAGTTCGGTTTGCTGTGCGCCTAGGCTTTGAAATTGAACCTCAAACTAAGGCTTATATTCACTATGCCATTGAAAGTGGGGTTTATGAGCGCTCACTCTCGGAAAATAGCAAAGTTCCGGCTTTGCAAACGCGACTGAAAGCAGAACTCAAGCATGTTTTGGAGGCAGCTTACTGGGAAAGCTCTCTACAGTTGCTGGCTTCTTTAGAGGCGCTGCGTTGCCTTCATCCTGACTTGGAACTCAATGCTAGATTATGGTGGCGAGTACGTTTAGTTAACCGTTGGTTACGACGTTTTGACCCAGAGGAAAGCCTTAGACATTGGCAGATGCGACTGGAAGTTTTAATCGCTGATTTGGCTTCTGAAGAACGAGGAAAGGTGGCAAGAAAACTTCAGTTACCTAGCGATAGCATCAAAAGATTGGAACAATTAGCAATGGCTAAAACCGACTTACTGGAGCATCTACCTAACTGTACTCGTGCTAGTGCAGTGGTTCGGTGTTTGCGGCAGTATAACTTAGCTACCTTAGTCTTGGTTGGAGTGGCAAGTCCGAGAGTTATCAGGCGTAAAATTTGGAAATATTTAACTATTTGGGCAAATATTCATGTACCCCTCAGTGGTAATGACTTAAAAAGATTAGGTTATAAACCAGGGCCACAATATCGGGAAATCTTGGACGAAATGTTTGCCGCTACGCTGGATGGAGCTATTCAAAATGAGGCTGATGCGAAAGCTTTTCTTACCCTGAATTATCCTTTGTAAAAGAGTGAACAACGGAAAGAGATGAGGGAGCAGAGGAGACAGGGTAAGATAAACAGCTTCCATTTTCTATTAACAATTTTAAATTGAAAATGGAGATTAAATTAAAAGTTGTTTAAATCACCTTTTTCTACTGGAGAAAGTGCTTATCAAGACAAAATTTTTAGAAAAATTACTAATTATTCGCTTTTGCTTAATGTTTTTTTCAATTTAGGTTTTTTTAAAGTATCTATTTATTTCAAAGACCTGACAATTTAGTCAAATCTTCATTATTATCGAATAAATACAGGCTAGTTTAATAAAACAGATATAGTTCACGCCAACAAGTTGTGGCAATCATGAAAAAAAATATTTTGTTTATCGGCACTATTTTTATTGCCGCTGTACCGTTATGGCTTTTTGGCGTTAGCCAGCGTTGGACACAACGCATACCACCGGAATGGTCTTGGGAAAGTAATTTTATGGGTAGTGGTAGTTACACTGACCCAGAAACAGGAGAATTTCCAGAAAAAGATATTCCTAAAACTTATGAAGTGAAAATAAGAGTTGCTTCGGAGCAAAAACGACCTCGGTCAGTAATTCTTGAGGATACGACCACAACACAGGATATCAACACAGGTCAAGTAACCTGGGAGTATACTTACAGCGCTGCTGTAAATCCTCAAACAGGAATGCATCTTCAAGAGGAATTTCAGGGAGATTATTATGTCTTTCCTCGTAATGTGGAAAAAAAGACCTATCGTCTTCGGTTTTCAACTGTCAAGGGAATTCCTCTAAAGTTTCAAGAAGAAACAGAACTTGAAGGACTTCCTATTTATCTATTTTCTTATAGAGGTTCTATTGAATATACAGAAAGCTATGCAGCTAGAGAGGAATTTGAAGGACTATTTATTGAAGCTGGCCAAGAAATTAGATGTGCCGATGAGCAAATGATTGTCAAAATGTGGATAGAACCGGTCACCGGAGAGACGGTAAAAATGGAGACAAGCTGTTATTCCGGTGATTATGTTTATGAGGGTACGACAGGAAAAAAGCTTTATCCTGTTGCACGCTGGGGAGGGGTAAATAGTGGTGATGATGTCCTTCGTATTGTTGAACTCGTTAGCCAGCAGCGTCGGCAACATTTATGGATGAGTCAATATTTACCCTGTTTGCTATTACTAACAGGATTAACAATAGTAATATGGGGATTACTGCATCCGCGATTAACTAAAACCAAGCAATCATCAGTTAATTTCTGTTCTGTTTCAGTAAAACTTATTTTTCTTCAATTTATAGGCTGGTCATTTTTAATTACTTTAATTGCTATTTTCATGTATCAAAGAGTTAAAACTGGACTGTATGAAAGAATGGAGGTGGCAGGAGGAAATCTTTTGCAGACGATGGAAAAAGTCTTAGAAAGTTATCCAAAATTAATAAGTACTGATGAACTACAACCCATAGTTTTAGAGTTGTACAATGAAATTGAAGATGTACATAGATTAAGTGTGGTCAACGACTCTTTTCAGATTGTTGCTGATTCAAATCCTCAGTTAGTAGGTCAGATAACAGACCAAAATGCTCTAATTAAACTATTGCACTCTGATCAGACAGAAAATCGTTACTACTATACCAGTAATAATCAGAAATACTATAGATTAAGTCGTCCGATTATAGGTAATTATAATCCTATCACAAAAAGCAATATAATTGGAGCTTTCTCCATTGACATAAATATCTCTAAAATAGATGAGCAGGTTATTGATGACTTTCAACAGACCATGCTTTTAATCAGTATTTTTTTGTTTGTTTCTGCTTTAATAGTTTATATTTGGTTACGTCGTATTGTTATTCAACCGTTATTACAGTTAACTACCACTGCTCAACAGGTTGGAGAGGGTGATTTTTCTGTTAGAGCTAATATTTATACTGGTGATGAACTAGAAAACTTAGCCAATGCCTTTAATCAGATGATTAAAGATATTGAAAAATCAGAAATACTTACTAGTGATAAAGCTTTGCAACTAGAAAAAACTCTCTATGATTTGCAGCAGATGCAGATGCAGCTGGTTCAGAGTGAAAAAATGTCAGCTTTAGGTCAACTTGTTGCTGGTGTAGCCCATGAAATCAATAACCCCCTTGGCTTTATTTCCAGTAATTTAGTTCACGTAGAGCAATACACTCAAGATTTGCTAAAAATGTTAGATATCTATGCTGATAGTTATCAGAAACTTCCACCGGAGATACTATCTCAGCAGAAAGCACTTGACTTAGAGTTCCTGATAGAAGATTTGCCGAAAACGCTCTCTTCAATGAAAATGGGTACACGACGCATTAGTGAAATTGTTAAGTCTCTGCGCATCTTTTCTCATCTGGATGGAAATAAGTGTAAAAAGGCAGATTTGCATGAAGGTATTGACAGTACCTTAGTCATGTTGCGTAGTCGCCTCAAGGCTAAACCCAATTTTCCTGAGATTAAGGTCATCAAAAAATATGGAGATATCCCTTTGGTTGAGTGTTATTCCGGACAGCTCAATCAGGTGTTTATGAACTTGCTTTGTAATGCCATTGATGCAATAGATGAACTTAACTCTCAGCGAGCACCTGAAGAAATTCAAGCCAACCCCAGTACAATTATAATTTACACAGACAAAACTAAAACTAGCAGGGTGATTGTTCGGATTGCTGACAACGGAACTGGCATTAGTGAAGAAGTACGCAGTAAGATATTTGACCCTTTCTTTACCACAAAAGTTGTGGGTAAGGGGACTGGTTTAGGCTTATCAATTAGCTACCAAATTGTTGTAGAAAAGCATGGTGGTAAACTCCTGTGTACTTCTTATTCAGGAAAAGGGACAGAGTTCATCATTGAACTGCCGATTCAGCAGCCTCAGTCTGACTAGCTCAAAACCGCATTTTCTAGTCTTAAAAAGTTAAATTATCATCTGTTAATTGGTTATTGAAGAATTAAATTGATATAATTGCTCTTGAGGATTGACAAAAAAGTTGATTTGACCACGGATGTGCTATCTTTGTCCAATAAATATTGAAATTAAAGGTAGTTCAGCAAGGTCACCCCTGCTGCAAATTTACCTCAATGCTGAGGGTGCATCCGTTAAGTACAAAAACAAACGGACAATCCAGGATGCAAGAGAATAATGATTACTTTCTTCTGCGACAGGGTTTTACCTCTTTTCTGTCTAACCAGCAGTCTTTTTCTTTATTCTCTGGTTAACACCATTCCCTCACAAGCACAAATTAGCTCAGACGGAACAACTAACACCTTAGTCACCTCTGATGGCAACACTTTTGTTATAGAGTCAGGCACCTCAGTAGGTACCAATTTATTCCACAGTTTTCAAGAGTTTTCCCTACCCACGGGTCAGGAAGCTTTCTTTAATAACGGGACAACTATTGAGAACATCGTTGGTCGAGTGACAGGTGGAAATGCTTCTGAAATTAATGGTTTAATCAAAACAAACGGTACAGCTAATCTCTTTTTGATTAATCCTCTGGGAATAATCTTTGGACCTAATGCTCAACTTGATATTGGCGGCTCTTTTTTTGCTAGCACAGCTGAGAGCATTAAGTTTACAGATGGCAGTTCCTTCGGTGTCAATAGTTCAACAGCACCCCTGCTAACCCTTAATGTTCCCATTGGTTTACAGTTTGGCTCAAATCCAGGCAGAATAAGCAATCAATCCCGCGCAATTAACAGTAGTGGTGAGGTGGTGGGATTGCAAGTACCAGTTGGTCAAAGCCTAGCACTGATTGGTGGTGATGTTAGTTTAGTCGGTGGACAGCTCACAGCCCCCCAAGGACAGATTGAAATTGGCTCCGTTGCCAGTAATTCTTTAGTTAATCTTACCCCGACTGCTAGTAGTTTTAGCTTAGGATACGAGGCTGTTGAGAATTTCTCAGATATTGAGTTATTACAACAAGCCGTAATTAATGCTAATGGTGCTGGCGGCGGTACAATTCAAATGCAGGGAGCTAATATTTCACTTACCGATAACTCCCAAGTTGTTGCTGATACCCTAGGAAACGTTGACGGTGGTGGTATTTTTATTAGAGCCAATCAACTAACTGTTCAAGAGGGAGCTTTTGTTTCTGCTTCTACTTTTGGTGAGGGTGCAGGAGGAAGTTTAAACGTAAAAGCATCTTCTCTAAATATAACTAGTGACGGAAAACTTCAGGAACTCTTAGATCAGCTTTTTTCAGGACAAACAATTCTTCCCTCCCAGTTTGGTAGCGGCTTGTTTTCTCTTTCCTACAGTGTCGGTAGAGCTAATGATTTATCGGTTGAAACGGAAAATCTAAGTCTACGCGAAGGGGCTTTAATTTCCACAACTCCCTTTGACGGTGGTCGAGGAGGAGATATGATGGTTAAGGTATCCGAATCTATAGAACTGATTGGCTCAGAGTTTTTAGCTAATAGTTTTGGTGATGGGGATGCAGGTTTAGTAACTGTTGAAACAAGCAAGCTTTTTATCTCAGAAGGTGCAGGAATATTTGCTTCTACTTCCGGTGCTGGTCAAGCAGGAAC
>JBAUJE010000189.1:0-5045 GCA_049683475.1 Coleofasciculaceae cyanobacterium
ATTCAATGAAATCGAGGGATTGAGACTCGTCATTAACTACGGCAAGATGATGCCATTGGTCTGAGGCTAGTTCTTCAGAAACCCAGACGGTTTCTTGAGGATTAACACCTTGGTATTCGGCACACCAAGCAATAACGTAGAGGCGCTTCTGATCGAGGTAAATATTAAGTCCTGCTTCCTCGTCTCCTTGAGTGAAAATAATTTGCCGATGGTCAGTCCGTAGATTCAGTTCTTTGGGTTTGAACCATAGTTCTAGGGTAATTTGTTCGTAGTGACCAAGACCAATATAATCGGGATGACGAAGGACAATGGTATCGCGATCGCCATCTAATTCCAGTACTGTGCCTGTGGTGGCAATGGGCAAGTCAGGCAGTAGTTGTTCCACCTCAACCTGATCCGGTTGATAATCTGCCGGAATTCCCCCCAAATAGAGATCGTTTTGGTTATAAGATAAGTCTGGGGCTAAGCCGTCCTCAATTTGATTGAGCCGCCAATAGCCAATTAAACCAGGTGCATCTACAGGTAAAAATCGGTGCTGATACTGGTTAAGTTGCTCTACAGTTCGGGCATGGTTCCAGAGGCGCACTTCGTAAATGTGACCGTTGAAGTATTGACCGCTAAAATTACGCCCGATGTTCAAGTCATCCCCTTGAGAGTCGAGTTCAGGGGGAGATGAAAGAGCATACTCTCGATCTAAAATGCCGTTTAAATAGAAACGAACAGCATCCTCGGCGACAGTTACGCTGACATGAATTGGTTCTTGTAAACTAATACTGGTTTGGCTGCTATACTCTCTGGCATTCTCCAAAGAGGTACTTTGAAAAACCAGTCTACCTTGATTATTAACCCACAACAAAAACTGAGTTTGTTGATTGTCTTCATTACCTTTACTGATAATGTAATTTGCCCCGTTTTTCTCCAGACGAATCCAGGCTTCTAAGGTAAGTTGATTACTCGTTAAACCTGTAACACCACGGGCTGCCAAATATTGATCAAAGCCGTTAAATTGGTAAACTTGACTACCAATTGCTGGGGGAAAAGGTTCCAGTACTAAATCCCCTTGAGTCCAGCGAGGCTGAGTGACAAATTCTTCCCCTCCTATAATGCCGTGATTTTGATTGGGAGTTAAATCCAATAGCTGACGGGAGGGATGCTCAACTAATGGCCAGTAGGCGACCAAATTATTTTCATATCCAGTTAGTCGTAGATAGCGATTTTCGCTAATTTCTAAAGCACTACGAACCCCCGACCAAATTCTTACCTCCTTAATCATTCCCTCAAAGTTACAGTCGTTGAGATTGCGACCAATATTAACTTCTTCTGGGTTATTAGGTGGAGTAATGGCTTGGGATAGGGGAATTGTGCGATCGCATTGACCGTTGATGTAAAATTTAAGCTCCTGTGGTTCAACTGTAACCGCCACATGGGAAAATTGCCCCGTAGGTAAGGATTGCCAACTCCGAGGATATTCTGAATTGCTATTGCCAAGAGCATCGGCATAAAATGCCAATTTGCCAGTCTCATTAATCCAGAATAAAAAGTGAGTACTGTGGTCTTGTTCTCGTCCCTGACTAAAAATTGGATTAAGGCGATTATTCGTAGGATAAACCCAAGCTTCTAAGGTAAAAGTGTCTTGTAGATTGGTAAGATTTAGCTGGTTATTTTCCTGATTGGCAGAATTTGAAAGGGAGACTCGCACATAATCATTAATGCCATCAAACTGAAGGATTACCTCAGGTGTATAGGGTTGGAATAAAGACCGTAATGCCCAGTCTAAATCAGCAAAAGACCAACCTAACTGACGAGACAACTTGAGGAAGCGATAAATCCGAGCAAGTTTAGCTGAACTGAGGTTAACTAATGTTTCTTGGGGAGGACGGGTGGGATTTTCTGGATCGCTTGGTCCCTGTTCAATCCTGAGATATCCTAAGCCATCATCCGTGCTATTGATGAAAAACAGAAGGGAAAGACCAAGATTAATTTCTTGTTGACTTAAATCTTGGAAAATTAACTCATTGAGTTCTTGGCGAGTTAAACCTGTGCGTTCTAAAAATATCTCGACATTTGCCAAAGTTTGCAGACTATCAAAGTTCAGATCTAGATCATAAAATTGTGAAATCTCAGCTGGGTTGAAGTTTGCAGAACTAATTAAGCTAAATTCTCTGGGGGAGAGAGAGAATTTCTCTTACTATTGACTGTTTTTGCTCGAAAGAATCAGTTTGAAAGACTTGATAAACTTGCTGGAAATCCAGTTTTAATTGCTCTAGATAAACCCGAATTTCTGCTAAAGGTAAATTGAGGGGGAGATTGGTGGGAAAAACTGTTTCTGCGAGGACTTCCGTCGCGTCTGGGTTTTCTACTGTTGTAACTAGCGTTTCTAAAGCTGTGTTGACAAGGTCGATGTAGGGAATCAGGGAATCAGGGTATTAGTGTTATCGCAGTCTAGCTTTAACTCGAATAAATCTGGTCTACGCTGATTGAGTTGACAAACTTCTGGAATATTATTATCAGTAATATTCTCTTCGACAAACCGCATTAAATCAACAAAGTAGGCAGCAGGACTGAGAACAGAACGACAAGGATCGCACTCGATGTAATCTAAACTGTCAAAAAGGCGATTGTAGCCAGGAATAAGTTCTTGATAGTCTAAAAACTCTTGAGGAATGTTATTAAATAAAGCGTTGCGAATGAAGGGAGAAGCAGCATCTTTGATGTTAGCCCAGAGAATAGTAGTTCTTTGCTGGATAATGCTTGCAGTTTTGTGCGATCGCCTGGCTTGTCGAACTCCTCCGGGAAAGTCATTGGCATATTTTTGCACAAATTCATTTTCTGGGATACCTGCAATTTTATGAATTGAAAGTTCTGGATGTATTTCCCTAAATTTCTCTAATGCTTCACGATCAGTCGGAATTCTTACTATGGACATTTTTCTTGCTCAGCCTTAAAAGTAAGTGTTGAATGAGATAGATATTTATAGGCTAAATTCAGATTTAGAGTAAAGCTTTCACTTCGATGGAAATTCAATTTCCAACTTTGGCAAGTCAATTGCTAATTCTGGCAAAAGCGAGATTAAACTTATCCCTCCTTTGAAGAAGAGTGATTTTGTCTTGAGGATTGCTTGTTAATTATAGTTTTATTACAAATACACAATTAACAATCCTTATAGACAAAAGGTACAATTGGATACAATAACTCTTAGTCTAAGAATAGTCTTGTAATTCATAAATTAGCCAAAATTGCAAGATTTCGTTAAAATTTCTATCTTTTTGGGAAACATAACCATGGCTGAAACCCTTTACGTCAACTCAGCAACTGGCAACGATAGTGCTGCTGGCAGCCAGTCGGCCCCCTTCAAAACGATTAGTAAAGCACTCTCGCAAGTTCAATCAGGTGGGCAGATTCAAATAGCAAATGGTAACTACACCACGAGTACTGGAGAATCTTTTCCTTTGATGATTCCTTCTGGAGCTAAGGTTATTGGAGATGAAGGGAACAAAGGAAAAGGTACTGTAATTATTGAAGGAGGCGGAGATTTTGTCAGCCGCAACCTGATCGGCGCTCAAAACGTAGCAATAGTCATAGGTAATGGTGCCCAATTGCGAGGAGTAACGGTCACCAATGGTAATCGTAGAGGTACTGGCATTTGGATAGAATCAGATACTGCCACCGTGGCTAATTGTACTTTTAATGAGTGCGATCGCGAGGGCATTTACATTACCGGCGATGCTAACCCTAAAATTATTGATAGTGAATTTGTCGAAAGCCTCGGTCAAGGTCTAACAGTTACAAAAAATGCTAAAGGAGAAGTCCGAGGCAACACTTTCATTAAGGGAGGTTATGGCGTTAGTACAGATGAAAGTGCAGCTCCTAAAATGGTTGGTAATACAATTTCTGAAAACCGCTATGGAATCGGTGCAGCAGACAAAGCTAAACCTGTACTGCGGAATAATCTAATTCAAAACAACACAGATAATGGTTTGATAGTTACTGGTGATGCCTTTCCTGATTTGGGCAGTAGCACAGACCCAGGAAAAAATACTTTTCGCAACAACGCTAAGCTAGATATAGAAAACTTCACTAAAAACAAGTTGGTTTCGTCGGGTAACACCTTGACCAAATCAAAAGTTAAGGGTGATGTCGAGATTAAGGATGGTTCTGAACCAACGCCAACACCAACACCTCCGACACCAACTCCAACACCTCCAACACCGACACCTCCAACACCGACACCTCCGACACCAACGCCTAAACCGACATTAAGTGATATCAAAGGTCACTGGGCTGAGCCTTTTATTCAAGGATTGATTGACCAAGACATCATCAGTGGTTTTCCTGATGGCACCTTTAAGCCAGAAGCTAAAATGACCCGTGCTCAGTACGCGGCTTTGCTAGTTAAAGCATTTAACCCTTCACCAAAGCGCAATGCTCCTAACTTCACTGATGTTGCCAGCAATTTCTGGGCGAAGGAAGTGATTGAGAAAGCCTATCGTGGCCAATTTCTCTCAGGCTATCCCAATAACATATTTAAACCGAATGACAACGTACAACGTGTCCAAATAATGGTTTCCCTCGTAAACGGATTGGGTTTGTCCATCGCAGATGCTAACGCTTTAAACACTTACGATGACCGCAACTCCATTCCCAACTATGCCAAAGATGAAGTAGTGACGGCTACCAAGAAGAAGATGGTTGTTAATTATCCTAATCCTAGGCAACTCAAACCAACCCAAGATGCTAACCGTGCAGAGGTAGTAGCAATGGTTTATCAGGCTTTAGTAGATGCCAATCGTATTAGTCGTATTGACTCCCCTTATATCGTCGTAGCTTGATCTAAGGAGAAGGGAATAGGGAGAAGGGAGAAGGGAATAGGGAATAGGGAATAGGGAATAGGGAATTTAGAATTTAGAATTTAGAATTGACAATTGTCAATCTTCCCCCTGCTCCCCCTGCTTTCCATCTCCCCATTCCCCCGCCTACTCACCTAATCAGACTCCCCGTATTTCCAACTTCGCCATAACAGCACGCTCGCTAAAAGGAAAGTCGGT
>JBAUJE010000190.1:0-9137 GCA_049683475.1 Coleofasciculaceae cyanobacterium
AAGTAGCTCTGTCATCATGCAGATAGTTAGACAAGCAAAGGACAGATAAGCAGAAGGCGAGAAGCCTAAAAGCTAATTCCCCTAAGACTTGCTGACTACTGAAAAAAGTAACAAAACGCGAGAATAATACCATGGCAAACGGATATAGCCCCCAATACGTAAATCCTACTCCTGGACAAACACCTGAAGTCAGAGACAGTGAAACCTACAGCAAAATCATTCTCGGGCCAACTTTCTTCGAGATGTATGATCTCAGGGTTGAAGGTCAAGCAGGTCTACCTACTCCTCCAGTATCTGTCCAACCTGGTCAATCATCTTCTATCGTTGCTTCCGACGAAGAGTTTGTTGCCAGCGTCAAGATTAAATTCAACAATAGCCCCCTAACTAAGCTTTTGCTTTGCCTGGGTATCCAGATTAAAGTTTGCTTCTCCTTCGAGGGTTTTGGTAAGAAGGCATCAGAAAAAGACCTTGAAGCAACTGTGGTAACTGAGAAAGATAATTTCTACTACGTAGTTACTTACACGGGTACTCCAGAGAGTGCAGAACTAACTCCTGGGTTCTACGCAATTTCCGCGATCGCCGAAATTGGTCCAGGTAATCACCCTTGTGCTCAGTACGTCTTCGGATTTGGCTACGTCGCCAAAGCCCTTCTCCAGGTTTATCAAGCCTTCTAAGGAACGACCAAACCTTACCTATTTCAGTGCTTGTAAGTTGAGTGCTTTTGACTCCTAATTTTAGGAGAGTAGAAGAACCGGTAGGTTGCTAGCGCCTGCCAGTTTCCTCGACCAAGAATACGACTAGAGCAAGGTTAAAAATCTCTTCAAGAGTTTCACAAAAACTGTAGAGATTACCCACCATAAATTACTAAATACCAAACCGTTACTAAAGGGCGAACACT
The DNA here is from genome assembly GCA_049683475.1 of Coleofasciculaceae cyanobacterium. Taxonomy (GTDB): domain Bacteria; phylum Cyanobacteriota; class Cyanobacteriia; order Cyanobacteriales; family Coleofasciculaceae; genus JBAUJE01. The sequence continues at coordinate 899 of JBAUJE010000190.1, forward strand.
CCCATCAAACCGTTGTTATCAACTGGTTAGTTTTGTCCTGGGTAGCAAAGTGAGGAGCAAAAATGACTAAATCACCAATGAGTGAAGACCCAATTAATGGAAACGGCGAAGAATACGACAGTTTAACGAGAATTAGAGGTATTGGTCCAGTTACGCAGCAATTGCTCAGAGAGTCCCTCAACATTTATACTTTTCGAGATTTGACCAATCTTTCCATTGATCAGATTGAATCTGAGCTGAGAGCTGATGGTCAGACTGCCTCCCGTAGTGAGATTGAAGGATGGATTGTTCAGGCTCAAGAAATCGTAGCAGCCAAAGAGCTATCCCCAAAGACAAAAGCGGAGGAATCTGCAAATTTACCTACCCAGGAGGATGAATCAGACCAACAAGAAGTACCATTATTAGATACTCTCGACGGAGAGGGTCTAACCCCTCAATCGGCAGTGAGCGGATGGAGTTCTTTTGCCTCATTTATCGTGGAATTTCAGCATCAAGCAATTGAAGGACAGGTCGAAGAACAACGTATCAAAGTCTGTCACCAAGAAACTAATACAGCTACAGTTTTGCCTGGGATTAAAACTGAGGAACTCCAAGAGTGGATGCTCAACCAGTTTAGCGACAAAATGCAGCAGGTAGTTGGGGTTCAACAAATGTGGCTGGAAAGGGAACCTGAAAAGTCCTCAGTTGCAACACCTGTTGTGGTAGAAATTAGCCAGCTGCGGTTATTCCAACCACCGAAAACCGACAACTCTATGCTTATTGACAGAACTAACCAGCTATTTCCCGGCACCCTCAACGGTGCTGAGCCTTTTGTCCTGGAGACGGTGCTTAAATTTACTGGCTTAACTGAAGAGCAGATAGTACAACAGCCTGTGACCTACTCTATTCAATGCTACGTGCGCGATCGCTCCACGGGTGTCATAACTCATCTAGGTGACACAGAACCAGACACCTTAGTTAAGGGTCAGTCATCGTACATAGCTGTGCTGCCTGAAGTTAGTTTGCCTCAAGGGAGATATCGCCTACAAGTACTTGCGACACTCCAAGGTTTATCTGCAACTCCAGGTTTCTTAGAAGTTCCACTGCTTCCAGTCATCTAACAGGTTTTGTAACCATGAGTTCTTTCAACTGGGAAAGCTTCTTAAGGCAGTGGAGTCGAGAGTTACTCAAGTCCAAGAGAGATGATCAAGAGGAACTGCCAACAGAAGTTATTAAGTCTAGCTGGTTGGGTTATCCAGGTGCGACAGAGGAGCAAATTACCCGTGCCGAAACTCGCTTGGGAACGGCTTTACCACCCTCTTATCGAGAGTTCCTCAAAGTCAGCAATGGTTGGCGTCAGACAACACCTTTCATCTACAAACTTTGGTCAACTGAAAGAATCGAATGGTTTGCTCTACAGCGTAAAGCTTGGCTTGATGCCTATGCAGAACGATCTAAAGATCACCATAAAAATGGTCAAGCATCTCAATTGGTAACTTTCTCGATTCCAGACGAAGAATATTTTATCTATGGTGATGCTCAAGACTGTAGTAAAGTTCGAGTAGAGTATCTAAAGACGGCCCTAGAAATTAGCGATCAAGGTGACTCTGCCATCTACTTACTCAATCCTCAAGTCGTAACAGAAGATGGAGAATGGGAAGCTTGGTTTTTCTGTGACTGGCTGCCTGGAGCTGATCGATACAGCTCTTTTCTTGAAATGATGCAGACAGAATATCAGAACTTTCTTGAGCAAAGAGAAACATGAGGGGTCTAATTAACCCTCATAATAACGAGAATTAATTAATAAACTAACAATCAAATTTTAAAGCTTAAACACCAATTAATGTAGATATTTTCTGCTTGTTGCTGTCAATTCACTTGGTCAGAACTTGAGAAATAAATTCGCCATGGTTATGTCAACTACCAGTTTCAAGAATGTTATTGACACGGATAGAAAACCAGACTCTCAGGCAAAATTCACTCAGTCATCTTCTAGCTCAATTCAGGAACAACCAACTCTTTTGCAAGGAGTAATTGAAGATTTAATAGACGGCATCTTAGTATTGACTACTCAAAAAGAGTTGATTTATGCAAATGATAGCGCTCACAGAGTCCTGCGCCGACTGAATCAGGATAATTCACTAGATAATTTAGTACCTAAGGAAATCTGGCATATTTGTCAATACTTGATTCAAAGTCGCAGTTTATTTCCTAACCAACATTGGCTTATTGAATCAGAAATTTTTACTGACAACTCAAACCTTTTGCATATTCGGGCTAGGTGGCTAAAGTTGGAATCGATGGACAACTCCTGTTTATTATTAACAGTAGAAGACCAAGATAAGGCAATTAAAAAAATAGCCCTAGAAGAGGCTAAACAATATGGCATGACCCCCCGTGAAACTGAAGTTTGGGGACTCCATCGCAGCCATTACACCTATAAAGAAATTGCCAGTCAACTATGTATTACCCCTAACACAGTGAAAAAGCACATGAGAAGTATTCACGCTAAGCAAAAAAATAACTACGATTGTGAAGATTAGCGAAAATTACTATAAATTACTGCTTGGTTTGTAGCCGCCTAAGCAAATCCTCAAAAGGTTGCCAATTATCTTCTTGACTAATTGCTGTCCATACCTCTTCAATTACAGGTCTTAGTAAAACAGTCTTAGGATTTTTCTCTGGCAGACGTATTGCCACATCCTCTAGTTGCTCATGGGAAAAAGCTTGCAACACTTGATGGTATAGTTCCTGCCAATCTCTTATAACAGAGCGCTGCTCGTCTGATTGTAAAAATGATGCCTGGGAGAAAATCTGACTGATGTCATCCCGCCAACTTGGTTGAAACTGTTGGGCTAGTTCGGAAAAGAAAGCATGATAACCAACTTGGCTATCGGTTAAAAATTCAATTGTTAACTTGAGTAAATGTTCTGCTTGGGATTCTGGTAACTGTTCAAAACCTAATTTATTTAAGATCAACTGGCGATAATTGAGGTAATAAATCTGCTCAAACTTGGTTAAAGCTTCCTCCATCTTGGCTGTAGGAATCACAGCCGATAAGGGTCGTTGTAGCATCTCTAAATTCCACTTACAATTTGTTGGTTGCCTGCCGTAACAGTAGCGCCCGTAATAGTCGAAATAGGCAGCAATAAAATATGGCTGATAAGTTGGAATAAAAGCATAAGGTCCATAGTCGAAACTTTCCCCCGTAATAGACATGTTGTCTGTATTGAGAACAGCATGGCAAAAACCAGCAGCCATCCACTCGGCCACTAATTGAGCAACTCTTTCTACTAACTCGGCGTAAAATTTGACATATCCTTCTTCTGAAGCTTGTAAATGGGGATAATAATACTCAATTACATGGTCTAACAGCTTTTTGATTAAATCTGGACGCTTCAAATAATGCAACCGCTCAAACGTACCAAACCTAATATGGGAACGATTGAAACGCACCATGACAGAAGAACGAGTAGGAGAAGGTTCATCTCCTCGCCAAAGAGGCTCCCCAGTTTCAACTAAACTCAAACAGCGAGAAGTGCGGACACCCAGACTGTGTAAGGCTTCGGCCGCCAGCACTTCTCGTACTCCCCCTTTAAGGGTCAATCTACCATCAGCACCTCTAGAGTAGGGGGTTCGACCAGATCCTTTAGTACCAAAATCATATAGTTCACCATCAACACCCCGCACTTGACCGTAAAGAAAACCTCTACCATCTCCTAGATTCGGGTTGTAATCCCCAAACTGATAGCCGTGGTAGCACAAAGCTAAGAAGGGGCGCATGCCGACAAACTTACCAAAGGCTTGGATAAAATCGGCATCTTTTACTTCTTGAGGATCTAAACCAATAATCGGTAGTAGCTGGTTATTACGAAACCGAAGAGTATGGCAAGGAAACTCTGCTGCAGCAACTTCATCGTAATAATCAGATCCCAAAGACTCTAATGCCGGTTCGTATTCCAGAGAAAGAAACATAATCAATGCCGCTGGTTAATCGCAGTAAACTTGAGCATAGCGAACGTCTGCTAGGTTTTTGGTAATGCCTGACTCAATAATGTTTCAAGAAGATGCCTACATGGTTCTGGAAACTAACCAGCCAGAGGTGATTATGACAGGAGCAGAACTTCTAGAAAAGCTTAGAACTATTTTGGGACAACGGCAAGACGACTTGCCACGAGATTTGCAGAATATCACTTCTGTTGATGAGCAAGCTCAGTATCTCATGGAAACTGCCTGTGAATTAGATGTTGAACCAGGAGAGTATCTACAGTGGTACGTTGTGCGCCTGGAGAAATGAGGGAGATGGGGGAGATGGGGGAGATGGGGAGGAATTTTTATCAATATTCTGTCCTCCTGACTCCTGATAAGGAGACAAAGAGGACAATGACTAGACTGTAGTTGCTTCTTTAGCTGTTGTAATTAGTGCGACTTCGACTGTTTCTTCTTCAGGTTGTTTCAAATCTACTCTAATACCAGGACCAAAAAATCTCTCTACTTTTTCCCGTTTTTCTTGCCAAGTCTCAAAGGAAATTAGCGGCGAGTCAAATTCTAAAACTAGAGTATAAGCACCGTCTTGTTCTGTTTCTCTTAAAGCTGTCAGTACAGGTCTTTCTTCATCTGTTGGAGCAAGACCTAGACTTGCTAAGGAACTATCGAGGTGAGCTTCTTGACCATAACGATAGCGTGTTACGTCTTCGCGGATTTGGTTTTGGGTAGGAGTAGCGGTTTTATCCCTTAATTGGAGTACATTGGCAGGTGTTGGCTGACTCAAGGGAATGGGCTTAAGTTCAGAAGCCTTAAGGGCTAACCCTCCTAGTAAAAGAGGTATTCCGTAGAAGAAACCTGCCAGGTTTAAGGTAGCATTTTGTGTGGCGTAGGCAAAAAAGCCAATTAGGGTGAGAACGCCACCCACGGATAGACCTAAAGTTCCCAGGGAAGTACGAGGTAATATCTTCACTAAATTATTTGACTAGCAATCACTTCAACCTTATTATCCTTTGCTAGATGCCCAAGTATGTGGCAAAAGGTAAAGTTCGCAGCATAATAAAAGTAGGCAAGTAAAACAGAGAGTCAGTAATAGCAGGTTATTAAATGAATCTAGAAAATATTCGAGAAAGAATTATTATAGTAGAAAGCCAGCGAGAGGTGTTGCTACAACTGTTGGAGCAACCAGACTTAGGAACCCTCAGAATTGATGTTAACCAGGCTTTAGAAGAACTAGACGATCTAATCGATGAATTTCAGCGTACCTTTCCAGATAAAGAAGCTGGCTAACTGAGACTGTAGGGAGCTTTGCTCCCTCTCATTGCCACCATAAGCTCTTAAAAGTTTTCTTGCTCAATTTATCTCGGTGCAATCGCCTAATTGTTGGATAAGATTAATCAAATCTTTGGTTGCAGCGTCTTTCTGACAGAATGCGTCAATTTTGGCAGCTTTGCCCATGACTTCTGTCTGAGGGTCTTCTACTGAAGTGTAGGCAATGATTTGAGTGTTTGGGTCGATTTCTTTAATTTGACTAGAAGCACTCAGACCATCAAGAATTGGCATTTGTAGGTCCATAACGATAACATGAGGTCGCTTGAGTTTAAAGACCTCAATTGCCTCTTGACCATTACTGGCAAGACCAACCAGCTCGATATTCTTCTGTGCCGAAAGCGCTAGCTTGAGGCTAAAGCGCGTTAGCTCATGGTCATCGACCACTAATACTCGCACCAAGGATTGCTTACAAGACAGCATTTTATGACAATTATCTAATCAGATTACGCCTATAGTGTAATATCTGCTAACTTTATATACCTCTACCGTTTGATTGAATCAGCTAAACATTTCACTCTAGAGCTGGTTACTTTGGGTAAGTAGTAAGAGTTAATTAGAAGAAAATCTCTCCTAATTCAATTGATTAAAACAAACCAAAATCTGGCAATAGCTTTGTCAGGTCTATTACCTAGCTTGGTTGTAAATTAGAGCAAAGATAAGAAACTAATCTGATCTTCGAGGGATTTTACCAATCATACTTGATTTGTGTAAAGTTGGCGTGAGTGATAGATAGTAAGCTTAGACATTCTTAATTTTTCTGATGAGAGCAAAAGTGCCATTTTTAGTTGTCAGCAAAAGGGAATAAGTCGAAAGGTTTAATTTTGCCTCACTAGCTTATGCAACCCTATTGTCCGCTAATGCTACAAAACTTGCGCTGATTGTCAAACTCAGGTTCTTGCCAGGAGTAGGCGAAATGGCTGATAGAGTTCACTTGGGGCGCTACTCTTCGTAGTGCTTGCATCTGATCTTCTAAAGAAGGACGATTACGAATTGATTTGCCCCAAGTTCCCGCCAGTGCTGGTATTACCTGCGTACCAGAAGGGGCTCTATCGACAACTCGCTTAACCAAGTTTTCGATGCAACTAGTTCTACCGCAAACACCATAGGACATGGGATGCCACTCTAGAGAACTAGAAAAATGATCCCAAGGTTGCAATCTAGAATCGTAACCCCCTCTACCAACGGCTTGATTACCATCAGGGAAAAATACTGCTCCGGCCTTTACCCCTTGGCGTTCAGCGGCGAGACTTGCTAGAGATAAAAAGTCTAAGACACCTTGAGCCGCGTGAGCAACACTTAACTGCCAAATTTGCCAGCGCAAGGATGCTGCTGTATCTCCCTCGGAAGGAGTACGTCCTTGCCATTGGGGTAATGCTTCCGAGGGGTAAAGCTTATTGACCTCTTCAACGTCACGCTCATTAATGGAGCCTCGATTTACGTAGCGCTTAATTAGCTCTTGTCCTTTATTGTTAAGGGCGCGGTTATAAAGGGCTTGTTGAGAAGCAGGGGCATAAATCCATAGGTCTTTGACCTTAGTAGCCACAGAATCACTACCACTCCCACGGGGATAACGGATGTAATCAAATAAAATTCCATCTGGCCGACGTTTAGCGATCGCTTCGACGAGCTGATAGAAGTCTGTTTTGGCTTGATTGTTGTAAGGATCAATAAAAGCCTGGGAGCGATCATGGACAAAGGATAAACTAGTTTGCCCCCGACCATTGCGAGCCATGACAGCTTGTCTATCTGGTCGCTGGGCGTAGTTGTAGCCAAAATTCATCGTAAACATCCAGGCGTAAACCTGCATACCCCGTTCGCGCCCTTTTTGAATTGCCTGAGCGAGCAAATCAACTTTCTCCGTTCCGGGAGTACGTAGGACTGATGACCAAGCAGTTTGGTTTTCTGAAGACGGGAGCAAAACCTGGCCGTCAAAGAAGACCTCAACGTAAACTTTGTTGTAGCCTCGGTTAACGAGACGATCCATAATGGCATCAATTACGCCTGGACTAGCATCACAGGGGTATAAACGTAGCCAAATAGCTTGATTCTTGAGCCAAGCGTTTTCTCTGCACTGTTTTAGGTAATCTGCGTGCTGCTTTAACAGGGCTTTGTAGCTGTTTTGGGAATCTGGGTTTCCCTTTAATGAGTTAATGCGCAAGTTCTCTTTTTGAGTAATTGCCTCATTGGGAAATTGACAATAAGCATTTGCTTGAGCTTGAGCTGTTTGGGGCAACAAAAACTGACTAAGTAAGCTACTGCTAGTGAAAAGCGCAGCAATTACGCTGCGATAAGTACTCCGTTGTTGTTGTGCCCCTTGGCGAAAACCTTTAGACATTCCTATCAAAACACCACAAAAAACAAAAAGTTGACCTGTTCAATTGTCGCTGAATGGTCAAAATAATATTACTAAGCTATTTCTGTGTTCAGCAATTTTGTCTGCTATTCCGGAAAATCGCTCAGATCTTTCTTTATTGAAACTTTTCCAACAGTGCTAGAGATATCGCTGTCTCGACCTTTACCATCCAGGTATCAAAGCTATAGACTTCTTGCTTAAGTAGGGGAGGGGAAAAAGGGGAAGGGATTTAAACCTTTGCCCTTTCCCCTCTAACCTGGCTCTACCATAAGTAAAAATTATCTTTGCTAGAAGTCTGAATTAAGCACCACGTCTCAGGGCACGCTCAACCCGATCAAATTCCAGTTCTAAGCGATCCTTTAACTTCTGTGGTAAAGGACGACCAGGATAAGAGCTATAGTAACCAGCTAGAGAGTTTAAGGCAGTGCGCATGGTAGTAAATGAAGGCAAGTTAGCTACTGAGTTATCACGGCGGTAACGAGAAGCGTAGTCATTAATTATTTGGCGTGCTTGATTTTGAGCTTCAGCCTTGTTGGGCGCATCTTCTGGCAATTCAACCGCTGTTCTCAAACTGTTTAGTATGGTAGAGGT
>JBAUJE010000191.1:0-7780 GCA_049683475.1 Coleofasciculaceae cyanobacterium
GTATTTCTCATGGAGATAGGGCATTTTGATGACAGACCGCTATAGCAATCGACAAGGGGTAAACCGAGAGCAGTCCACACCACCTCGTCGGTTGTTGGTGACAGGGGGAGCAGGGTTTACAGGTTCAAATTTTGTTCGTTACTGGTGTCATAATTACCCTGCTGACCGAGTTGTGGTACTTGATGCTCTAACTTATGCAGGTAATCAGCGTAATCTAAAGGCTGTTGAGCGTAGGCCGAACTTTCGTTTTGTACCAGGTGACATTTGCGATCGCACCCTGGTTGAAGCCTTGATTAAAGCTGAAGGAATTGATACCGTAGTCCACTTGGCAGCAGAATCTAATGTTGATCGTTCAGTTCTCCGGCCAGTTGCCTTTGTGAGAACAAATGTTTTAGGTACTTCCATCTTACTAGACGCTTTTCGGGAACACTGGAAACTGCGGGGGTGTCCGGAGAGCGATCGCTTTCTCCAGGTTTCTACTGATGAAGTTTACGGCGGTAACCTCAATTTTGAAGACCCATCTTTTACAGAAACAACTCCTTACGCACCTAATAGTCCCTACTCAGCCTCCAAAGCGGGAGCTGATCTGTTAGTACGGGCCTATCACCAAACCTATAACTTACCGACATTAATTACTCATTGCTCCAACAACTATGGCCCTTATCAGTATCCAGAAAAGTTAATACCCTTGATGTGCATTCACATGCTCATGGGTAAAAGACTACCAGTTGAAGGAGATGGTAAAAATGTACGGGATTGGATCTATATTGATGATCATTGCCAAGCTCTAGATTTGGTACTCAGGCAAGGTCTGCCAGGGGAAAGTTATAACATCGGTGGTAATAACCAGGTTAAAAACATTGACCTAGTTTATATTCTCTGTCAGCTGATGGATGAATTAGCTCCTAATTTGCCGGTTAATCCTTGTAAAGATTTAATTAATTTTGTCAAAGAAAAACCCGGTCATGATCGCCGTTATTCCCTAGATACCAATAAGATTAAAACCGAGCTAGGCTGGACTCCTCAAGTAACTCTTGAAGAGGGACTACGGCTAACAGTTCAATGGTATCTGAATAATCGTAAATGGTGGGAGAATCAATTATCAGAGGAGTATAAGGGACAGGAAAGATATTAGGTTAAGAGTTGTTTGGCAACTATTGATTTTAAACTATAAACACAAATGGGAACTCGTTTATAAGCCGGTGTCCCGCTTTGGCGATCAATGTTTGCTGTAAATAAAATGTTGGCTTCCGGATAAAACATAAATGCGGCACCTTCACGTATTGCACCGCAGATAATTTCGATGTTCTGCAACTCTCCCCCATCTCCTTTGACGTTGACATGTTCATGTTCTTTAAATCCCGCTTTTTTCACGTCCGCAGCATTCATTAAAATACAATGTCTGTGGGGCATGCCACGATATTTATCTGCTGCGTGATAGACGACTGTATTGTGTTGCGTGTAACTGCGACCGCTGCCTAAGATAAGTACTATACTGGGACAATTTTCAGGAATATCAAAAGACTCCAAATTAGGCAAAGATAAATGAGGAAGCGGGGTAACTGTCATTTTTGCCTTACCGGAATCAGTGGCAAATTTTGGCTGGGTGAAAATGCGTCCTGGAATAGTAAATTCTTCTTCTTTTTCGTCAATTTCTCCTATTTTTTCGTAGCCGGGGATAGTTTGGGCAATCAACTGTCGCACATATTTAGTATCTTGGAGTTTGTGCCACTCAATCGGGTTGTCTCCGTGACGGCGATGGGCAATTTCTGTTATTAATTCTACTTCTGAAACTAGGCAGGAATTTTGGGGTGTTAAATGGCTTTTTCCTTCGTCATTAAGCCGGACAAAGTTATTGCCAGATTCCGTAGTAGTTTTGTGAGGATTTTCAAAGCGGTTGAAAACTGGTATAATTAGGGTTCTGCCTTTAGCCAAACCATGAAAATGTCCTAAATTAGGTTTGGTAGCTACGTAAAAAATAGTTTCAATTTGAGATAAAGCAATTCTAGCCTGATTTAAGTCGGGATTGGCGGCATAAATATTGCCTCCCAAACAAAAAAGCGTATCAACTTTACCAGCAAGAGCCGCATCAATTAAAGCGCGAGTATCGTAACCTTGTGCTTCATTTAAAGAATGTCCTAAAAGTAGGGAAAGCGCTTGTTTTATTTCTTGACGCAGCCTGATAGTTACCCCCATTGAGCCTACACCTTGTACATTAGAATGTCCACGGATAGGCATGGTTCCTGCCCCTAATTTACCAGCATTTCCTGTTATTAAAGCTGTGTTGGCAATGCTGCAAACATTATCAACTCCATTTGCTTGTTGAGTAATTCCCATCGCCCAGGCAAAAACAACTTTTTCTGAGGTGCCGATTAGATAAGCTGCTTCTTCAATTTCTTCTTGAGATAAACCGCAGCTATTAGTAATTGTTTGCCAAGATTGTTCGCGTGCATAATTTAAAACCTCTTCCCAACCTTCAGTATAAGCTTGCAAATATTCCAGTTTGTTGAAATTCTGTTCAATTAAAGCTTTCTGCAAGCCTACAAACAATACTGTATCACTGCCCGGAATTAACTGTAAGTATATGGTTGAAATATCAGAGCCACCTTTAAGAAGAGATTTAATCGGAAAGGCAGGAGAAGCAAATTTTACTAAACCAATTTCTAGTTGAGGATTAATAATAATAACTTTACCACCGCGATCGCGCAGCTTAATTAGTTCATTCATCAAGCGAGGATGGTTAGCCGGAGCATTAGAACCGATTAAAACCACACAGTCAGAGTGTTTTAAACTCTCCAAACTGACCATTGATGTTCCCGATCCGAACACCTGTTTCAAACCCACTCCTGAAGCCGCATGACATAGATCTGAACAGTCAGCGAGATTATTGCTTCCGGTTGCTCGCATTAATAATTGTAGGAGATAGGCCGCTTCATTAGAGGAACGTCCGGAACTATAACTAGCAAGACGATCACCCGGTTGGCGAAATGCTTGATCAGCAATGTTATAAACCTCCTCCCAAGAGATGCGCCGATAGTGAGATGCTCCGGCTTCTAGGAGTAGAGGATAACTGAGTCGTCCCAAGCGATCGCATTCTTGAGAAGTTAATTGCTGTAATTCGGCTAAACTGTATTGCTGCCAGAATTCTTCGGTAATTGGGGGTTGCAATTCTGCGGCGATCGCCTCTACACTTTTGGCGCAGCGTTGCAAATATTCTCCAGCTTCGTTAACAAACCCGCCCTTTTGTCCACCTGTTCCCCAAGCACAAGATAAACAGGCGCTTTTGTGATTTAAGGTTTGCCAAAGTTTTAGGCCTTGAGGAGACAGGGATTGTTGAACCCAATATTGAATTACGGGTAAACCTCCACCGGCTTGAGGTGTATGCTCTGGAGAATTCATCGCGATCGTATAATATTTATTTTCTAGTTTACCTGAATCCCTCCTTTATAACTTGAATTTTTAACATTAAAAAAGATAGATTGATCTAGTTTCGACGGTAGCACTAGTAGCCGCAATTCCAGCAAACTTCCCCTTAATTCAGTACATATGCACTGTCTTAATTGACATTTATCAATTCAAGGCTAGAATCGTAACTCTATACTTAGTTCACTAAATTAACAAAACAATTATTTTTACAATGAAAGATTATTTGCACTTGCAGAAATCTCCCTCTCTTTGGCTAACAATCAATATTTTTGTCTACTTTTTTATTACTAACAGCCCAGCAAAAGCACAAATTATTCCTGATAGCACCCTGCCTAACAATAGCGTAGTTATTCCCGCAGGCAATACTGACCGCATTGAAGGAGGAACGAGAGCTGGTAATAATTTGTTCCATAGCTTTCAAGAGTTTTCTATTCCCACTGGCAAAGAAGCTTTCTTTAATAATACTGCTGATATTGAAAATATACTCGGTCGTGTAACAGGGGGAAATATCTCTGAGATTGACGGTTTAATTCGTGCTAACGGAACGGCTAATTTATTTTTAATTAATCCCCAAGGAATTGTTTTTGGCTCTAATGCTTCCCTCAATCTGGGCGGTTCATTTCTTGGTTCTACTGCTAGTAGTCTTCAGTTTGACAATGGTAATCAATTTAGTGCTATTAACCCTCAAGCACCGCCTCTATTAACTATTAACTTTCCCCTAGGATTACAGTTTGGGCAAAGTCCAGGCAGTATCATCAATCAGTCAAGAGCAGTTGATGGCAATGGTCAGATTGTTGGACTACAAGTATTGCCAGGTAGAACCATTGGACTAGTTGGTGGTAATTTAAACCTTGCGGGTGGGGGACTAAGGGCAGCACAAGGACGGATTGAATTAGGTTCTGTTGGCAATAATAGTCTAGTTAGCCTCACTCCCAATTCTGAAGGTTTTAGTTTGGGATATGGTGAGGTGGAAAATTTCTCTGATCTACAACTATCTCAGCAAGCTGTAGTTAGCACTAGTGGCTTAGGTGGCGGCGCTATCCAAGTGCGAGGCGATGGCATCCTCCTAACAGAAGGTTCTAGAGTTATGGCTGATACATTTGGTAATTTTAATGGTAAAGGTATTGATATTCAGGCAAATAATTTCATTTTACAAAACCAGGCCTTGATTTCTGCTTCTACTTTTGGTGGAGGTAACGGTGGAGGAATTACTATCGGTTCTGAGGCTGTTCAATTACAAGGAAGTAATCCTTTAGAAATTTCTCGACAGTTATTAGTAGGAACCTTTAATCCCTTTAACTTACAAGAAGGTTTATACAGCTTGAGTGGAGGTAGTGGCCAAGCTGGAGATATTAGTATTAATGCAGACAGATTAATAGTCAAGGACGGAGTAGGTGTAATGACAACAGCCCTAGCTGATGGTGCTGGGGGGGAAATAAATTTAAATATTTCTCAGTTAGCAGAACTCACTAATGGTTCCCTTTTTATTACCGGAAATGCTGGGGCTGGAGACGCTGGGGACATGAATATAACTACTAATCAATTAAGAGTACTAGACGGGACAGCCCTCAGCACCAACCCTGGGCCTAGCGGTCAAGGTCGAGGAGGGGATTTGACTGTCAATGCTCAGTTAGTAGAACTGAGAGGTACTCCCACTGGGGCGGTAGTTCCTGGCGGCTTGTTTACAGCAACCCTCGGTGCTGGCGATGCTGGTGACTTGCATTTAAAAACTGGTGAGCTAATTGTTGCCGATGGCACACAAATTTCTGCTTCCTCTGCAGGTGCAGGTCAAGGGGGCAATCTTCACATCAATGCTGACCAAGTAGCTGTAAGCGGTATTTCTGAAGACGGTCGTTTTCTGAGTGGTTTATTCACCTCTTCTTCTTTGCTAACAGTAGTTGGACAAAGAGGAACTGCTTCTGCTGGTAACTTAAACATCAATACGAAGCGGTTAAGAGTTGAAAATGGTGCACAAATTTCCGCGGCCACAGGTGGCGAAGGAACAGCTGGCAGTTTAATAGTTAAAGCATCTGAGTTAGTGGAAGTAACAGGCTTTGCAACTGAAGTTAACCCTGCCGTTGAATCAGTTTCCTTTGGCGTGGTTGGTGATGGTATCGTGCCTAGTGCCATAGAATCTAATACCAGTGGTGCAGGACAAGCTGGTGATTTAGAGATTCAAACCAGAAGATTAATTGTTAGCAACGGAGCAGAAATTGGTGTTAGGGGTACGAGTACAGGAGCAGCAGGCGACCTAGAAGTACTAGCTGACTCTATTGAACTCAATCAACAAGGAATTATTAGCGCTGCAACTGTATCTGGTACAGGTGGTAATATTTCCCTACAAGCATCAGATCTAAAATTGCGGCGTAATAGTAGGATAACTACCAATGCTGGTAACAGTAATGGCGGTAATATTAGCATTAATACCGGAACCATAGTTGCACTAGAAAATAGCGACATTACAGCCAATGCCGAGCAAGGTAGAGGTGGGAGAGTTAGTATTAATTCTCAAGCTGTTTTTGGCACCGAGTTTCGGCAAGAACTAACTTCCGAAAGTGACATTACTGCTACATCTGAACTTGGTCCTGAATTCAGCGGTACTGTGGAAATTAGGACTCCCAATATTGACCCCTCTCAAGGGTTTGTAGAGTTCCCAATTAACTTCATAGAACCAACCCAATTGATTGCCACTAGCTGCAAGACTGCTCAAGAAAACACATTTGTAGTAACAGGAAGAGGTGGTTTACCGGAAGCTCCTACTGAGACTCTTTCTGGTTGGGTGGTTTGGCAAGATTGGCGAGATTTGTCAGTGGACTTACCCTCATCTGTATCTAGTAGGGAAGTGCTAGAAGAAAGAAAACTCAACTTGGAAAACCATTCTCTATCCACCCAAAATAATCAATCTCCCATTGTTGAAGCTCAAGGATGGATAATTAAGGGTGATGGTAACGTCGAGCTAGTTACTAATCCTCCTAAGATGACAGCTAAAAGCCCTTGGCAAACCGCAGGCAACTGCCAGATGCTCCATGGTTAATGATTACTTTTATCAGATGAAAGCAACTCCTGCTTAACCCAGTTGCGGAAATTTCGGGTACAGGTCAGTTCACCCACCTTTCGGCTCTCTTTGATAAACTGGGGAATCTCTTTGACTGGTACAGGAGCAAAGGCAAAACTGGTGTTGGACTCTTTATACTGCCCTGATTCGAGTTTGTATATTCGCAGAACACTACCGTTGTAGCGCCAAAATTCGGGAATTCCTATGGAGGCATACAGGGAAAGCTTATCTACCTTTGACCTGGAGTATTCTACTTCTAATACTAAGTCGGGGGGTGGATCAAATTCTAGATCGATCTGTTCTTTATCTCGAACTAAATACTCGTTCTCGATGTAGTAACTACTGTCGGGTTCGGCTCCATGTTCCAAGTCATCTCGTGTCAGAGTTAATGAACCCGTCCGTTTAACCTCTAAGCCTAATTCTTCGCAAAGTACACCAACAAACACTTCAATGAGTCGGTTGGAGTTCTCATGGGGCATTAGCGGGGTCATAATTTCGACCGTTCCAGAATAATAGGCTAATCGGGTTACTCGCTCTGAACCCATTTCCGCCAGCATGGTTTTAAATGTCTGCCAACTGATGTTAGTAAGTAAGGTTCGCTGTTCTGCTGGTACTATTGTTGTCACCATAGGATAAAACCCGTTTTATACCAACATACCCCAGACTAATCACGGATTTTTAAGAATTTATAAGATTACACTGATTTATTTTTTGATTTTTCAACACTACCCTACCATCCATCTAATCCTAATTAAAAATCTGTGCAGTCAGTCTAATCCATTCAATCCGTGTTCAAACCGTTATAAATTAAACCTATTATATTAGCAATTGAGTTAGAATTTGCACCTCAACTAGCAATAATTATGATTAATAATTATTTTTATCAAAAATTAAAACTCAAAAATCCATCGTGGTGGGTTTGTATTTTAGGATTGAGCAGTAGTTTGTGTTTGTGCATTTTCGCTACCAGTAATCCTGCTCAATGCCAAGTAAGTTCAGACGGGACAACCAATACTCAAGTTACATTTGGCAACAACACTTTTACCATTGTTGGTGGAACCTTGGCTGGCAGTAATTTATTCCATAGCTTTCAAGAATTTTCTTTACCCACTGGTCAAGAAGCTTTTTTTAATAATTCGCCAGAAATTACCAATATTGTTAGCCGAGTCACAGGTGGAAATATCTCTAATATTGATGGCTTAATCCGTGCTCAGGGTGAGGCTAATCTATTTCTAATTAATCCCCAAGGCATCATATTTGGTCCCAATGCTCAACTCAATCTTGGTGGCTCATTTATTG
>JBAUJE010000192.1:0-2676 GCA_049683475.1 Coleofasciculaceae cyanobacterium
GTTTCCATTCAATTAGTTTTCCCAGCGAGTGGGAAAGGCCGGGCTTTGAAACGCCCTCTGGCTCTTTATTCTACAACGGATTCTGACGGGACTCTTTTTTACCCTCATTTCAGCCCCGCTTATTGAAAGTACTTATCAATAATTTCAAGATCACAAACTCTCAAACTCTCTCTCAACATGGGTTTTAGCATTTCTGACGAACCTCCCCGGAAAACCGCCCCCGCTTCGTCCCGTCAGAAATGTCGAAACTGGGGATTACTCTGACATGCGATCGCCTACAGCAGCAGCAAAGCTAATTGCTTTTTTCCTCTCAATTAATATACCAATAATAACCAAGAGCGCTAGAGTAGGCATAAATCTAGGCCAAATACTCCCCATCGAACCATGCTTTTTACAGAAAAACGGTACTACTCGACCGAGGAATATCTAGCACTAGAGGAGGCGGCGGATTACAAAAGCGAATATATTGACGGTGAAATTGTACCTATGGCGGGTGGTTCTACTAATCACAATCGGATTGCTGGCAATTTTTATGCGACGTTAAATTTTGCTTTCAGAACTGAGGATTACGAAGTTTTCATGAGTGATGTGCGGTTGTGGATAGCCCAGCGGCGCATCTATACTTATCCCGATGTAATGGTCGTGGCCGGAGAGCCGGAGTATTATGAGAATTGCACCGATACGATTACTAATCCTAGAGTAATTATCGAGGTTTTGTCCCCGTCAACGAAGAAATACGATAGCAGCAAAAAGTTTGAGGCATACCGCACCATACCCACCTTCACAGAATACCTGTTAATCGACCAAACTCGGAGATATATCGAGCATTTTTCTAAGACGGATGAGAAGCAATGGTTGTTTTGGGATTATGGTGAATCGGATGAGACGGTTAAACTAGCTTCGGTATCTTTCCAAATCTCATTAGCAGATATCTATAATAAGGTGACGTTTGAAGGGGTTTAAGGGTGTGCAGATCCCCGACTTCTTAAAGAAGTCGGGGATCTAAAGATTAGGATGCGATCGCGTTTTCTAATTCCTGATGTACTTGGGACATGAGGCTGGCATCTTTGAGTGAACTGAATGTTTGCTTAGTCACAAAGTTGAGATAATGTAAAATCCTAGCTTCCCACTCCTCCTGACTTTCAACCTGCCATTCTTGAAAAACTTCAGCTTGTTGCAACCCCTTCAACCGATGAAATAACTTATTTCTTCGGGGCGATATCTTTTCGATAAAGATAGTAATATCCTTACATTCTTTCTTCCAATTCTGTCGATCTGCTCTCAGCAGTGCATAGAGTGGAAACCCGCTGAGAATGAGGGTTTCCTTTTTCTGAAATTCTGCTTTTCGTTCGGCTTGGTCTTTTTTGCCTAGATAGTTTGGAAATACATTCAAAATTGAACTTTTTAGCAGAGGAGTGTCATTATTGGGTTCAATATGTTCAGAGAAGCAACTCTCAGCCCATTTTGATATAAGTCCTTCTACTGAACGAAAACTATGGAAAAATGCCTCTATTGCATTTTTTTGCTCAAGCCTAATTACTCCTAAATATGCAGTTTCATAGGCAGTCCACCACCAATTTTCTTCTTTAGTTCTTTCTTCTACTTTTTTGAGTAAATTTTGAAAGGAGGAGTTTTTAAGAGCATCTTTAATTTCTTTCTCAAAGTTCTCAAACTTAGCAAAGTTCCATTGAATCGCCGCATCCAACAATATTTTAACTTCAGGCTCAAGATAGGATTCTAGCAACTCTTTTACACCAGAATAATCATGGCGTTCAAGTAGTGCTTTAGCTTCTTGAAACTTGATTACTCTCAAGTAAGTTGAGCTATTCAAGACCCTGGTTAAATTTGAGTCCCGCTCGCTACTAACTAAAAATTTAACCCTTCCCCCAAACCTGGCTAAGCTTGAAAACTGAACGGCTGAAGAAATAGCTGGAGTTCCGGCTTGATGACTAACATAAACTTTATCGTTGGAGTGTACTTTAATTTCTTCACTATTAAGTTGATCACGGAGACTGTTACGAACTAAGTCGAGGACATAGTTCCAGTCATCGAGTCCCTTCTTGCCAGATGCTGGAGATAGAGTAATCCATACACATTTGGTATCGGGAAATTTTTCTTGAAAATACTGCTTTAAAATTGGCTCCAGCTTACAGGTATCTTGCCAGTAAGGACATTTAAGTTTCCGTCTTTCGTCGTTACTGTTGAAAAACTTAGATTGATCGGTTAACAGAACAACAATTGCATCAGGCGGAGACTCCTCTAATTTTCCCACAAAGTTATCCAACAGAGGAAAGGTTAAGTATGACCAAATCTCCTTCTGAATATCTAGAGAACTAGACTCATAAACCATACCCAAAACTCTCGGTTCAATCCGGTATGGCTCATTTTTGTCCTTGTAAGCCTGTTTGGGTTCAAAGGCTATGTCATAACAATCTTCTGAAACCTCATCTTCATACCAGTAACGCCAGATTTTATCACTTCTTTGTTTCTCATTTCTGCCCTTTTTGCGACTCTCATTATCACTATCGAGTTGGACATCACTACTACCAATCGTGACTAGCCAAATATTCATTGATTTTCGTCTCCCCAAATTTGTTTAAATCCATCCGGTTGTGTCTTTAGAAAGTCCACAAAATCATTGGACTCCTGAGAACCATCGGGAAAAATCGTTAACAG
>JBAUJE010000193.1:0-12095 GCA_049683475.1 Coleofasciculaceae cyanobacterium
CGGTTAACGGTCCACAGCTTGCCAGAAAAAGGAAGTTAACATTGGTTCACAAAAAAACAGATCCAAGATATGCCTTGGTAAGAGGTCATATTCCCAAAATGCTAATGAAGCGCTTTAGGAACTACTGTACCGACAAGGAACTCGACTACTCTCAAGGACTCGAAGATATCCTCAAGACATTTTTCTATCTTTTGGATAAAGGCGAGCTCTTAGCAGCTCAAAATAGGTCTACGAGCATTGCTGAGTTAATTGGCAATTGGGACTTAGAGGAATTAGCTAAATTGAGTGAGGTCAAAGTCGAGAACCTGCAAGCCATTCGCGAGGGACAGCGACCAACCGACGATGACTTAATCGGTTTAGGAATTGTTCTTTGTAAGGAAAATGGTGAGCATTGGACTACCGAGGAACTGGTGGAAATTCGCAATCAAGCATTCTACTACTCACTGGACTTAGCCAGTAACCGCGAAGCTCCACCAGTCTGTTAAGGGCAACTTGCTCTCATTGCCCTCTAGCTGACTAAATTTTTTGCTACCAAGTCAGCAACGCCAGTATACATCGGGTTTTAGGCTTGGAACATGGATAAATTGTTTCTTTCAGGGTGCCATCTATCACTTACAACCGATAGTTTTAAAGTAGAAGCACCATCTAGGTTTGCTGCCTACGCGCTCAGGCGCTGTGCGACCGAGTTAGCCGTCTCTGCTAAAAAACTTCAGCGTAGAAAAGCGATCGTCTCCTGGCCTGGATGCGATCGCCCTTACCAAATTCCAACATCTATACTCAATACCTATTCTGCCATGACAGGACCACAACCGCAAAACGGAACCTATTTGTTTGGAGCAAGCTATCTTCGCATTAATGACTTCATTAGGCAAAAGCGCGAAGAAGGTCGGATTGTTGTGATCACATCTATGTGGGATGATGTCTGCTTGCATACCAATGATTTATTGCAACCAGAACGTGGTAACTTGATGCCCCATCAGTGGACTGGCTTCAACTATCGTTACTTATGGCGTGACAGCCGGGATGATTACCGTCAGCTGATCGACGGGCTACTTCGAGATCGCTATATTCCCCAATACGCTTATCGCTTGAGGCGTCCAGATGGATCTTTTGCCGAGTACCAAACTGACTACTACTATGTCGAGGATTATCTGAATGTGCCAGTTCGGATTGGTGTAAGCAAAGTAGACGCTTGGCGGCTATTGCCAGAACCAGCTACTAACTAGACCAAGATAATTTTTCCTTCGTCAGAGCCTCAGTAAGAGAGTTAGTTCGGTGCAGTCGCAACACAAGCCTCTAGCGCGTCGGTTTTCACCTCAATTTTTCTGGTAATTGATAGCTGGTAAAGGGTAGTGGGTGGTAGAAACCTATGTCCTTTTACTGCCTACTACCTTTTCTTCTGAAATTGTCTGCTAAGAAATGATCATGTCAAACACATCTACAAACTCTACATCTCCTCCTGCAAATTGCCAAGATGGCCCTAGCTGTCCAGTTAATTGTCCTAATAGACGAACAGAGGCGAGAAAGCCTGTGCTGGGCGGTGGGTATGTTTTTGCACTAATTGTTGCTTCCCTCCTAGCCATTCAGTCTATTGATGCTTCATATAAGCGTGTCAATGGAGAAGAGGATTTAATTTTTGCCACCAAAACGCCGTCTTCAAGTATCTTAGTTATTGGACTTACTTTAGTGGGTTTGGGACTTGGAATTGAGATAGATAAATCGATTATTCACTTTGGTTCCCAAAGATTGCTCAAAGGATTAATTCATTACTCTAGCTCTGAAGAAAAAGCAGGGGAATAAGACGTGTACATTATGTCTGTTACTAAACCCTAGCTTCAGGTACTAGCCGACAACTGAGGAATAGCGATTCTAATAGGTGGTTACACTTCAGCTATAAACCTCCTCGCATTCCGACGAAAGAACACCACATTTACGCTCCTGCAAAAAGCCGCAAACAAGTAAGCAAAGGTATTAGCATAGATGTCTTGTCGAGAATAATTATACCTCAAAGACTATAGCTAATTTGCTCAACTTGGCAAAGTGTCATGATATTAAGCACATTCAGCGTAACTAGTAGCTTATCTAGAGTCGAATTAAGCTGATAAAACGAAGGCTGAAAGTAGCTCATCATACTTCATTTCTAAGATTGCTTAGAATGAATTGTCCAATTGATTTTTTAGAAAATTGGTCTGCATTTTTTTTGCTTAGAACGGGTGTATTCTGACAAACAACAGGCAATTATATTACTCAAGAAAAATGGAACGTACTCAGGAGAGTTTTCTGGAAAAATGGATTTATATCCTCAAAGAATGGTTAGACTTTCTAAGTAGAAAAAAGAAAGAAGCTCTACTCAAGCCTACTATAATGAGCCAGCGACCGGGAAAAGGCTGCATACTACTACAGCTAGAAAGGAATACTCCAGGCTCTGTTAGCACATGGCGATTTAATTGTGAGCTACTACATGAACGATCAGTAGTACTGACGTTAGATAATCTTGCCGACTTAGACAGACATTTACAAAGATATAACCGGCAAAGAGACCCTTTTAATACGAGAAGAGAAGTAGTCAGAAATCCACTAAGAGATGTATCCCATCGTATTGGAATTAGCTTAGTTAACCCTCTAAAACGTGCAGAATTTATTGGTGTATGGGATGCAAACTTTGTAGATCAATGGTCAACCACACATGCCGAAGACTATAAGGCAGAACGCATTGTTTTATACACTGCTCTGCGAATACTTAGTTCCTATGAAGTAATGGCTGATTTCTTTGAATATGAAATCAGATCCAAAGACTGGTGGGAACAGCGTATAAGACGTTTATGTGAAGGAGAATTTAGTATGTATCACAAAGTCAACCTAACTTTCCGTCCAGAAATAGAACTATTGTCTGAAGATAATCCTCAATCCAACTTATTGGAGGTCGATCTTCTTTAAGGGCAAGATTATTGCTCTGATTTAAGCCACACCAACATCTACTACACTAAAATCATGAAACTGCAAGAATTTCTCGGAACAGACCTGAAATACACTACAGATTGTGTTGCTTCGGATTTAGAACTCGCCACCCAGATCCAAATTTTGCTTGTCAATTTAGAACTTTTAGAGCCACCAGCTGATGGTAAGTTTGGTCCTATTTCAACAGCAACCTTGCAAGAGTTTCAAGATCTGATGGATTGTAACGAGCCAGGATATGTAGGAGCAATAACTGCTCGAAAACTGATTGAAACCAAAATAGAGGACTTAGGATCTTCTGAACTTAAGCTAAGTAATGACTTAGCAAGTCTTATTGTCAAATATATGCTCGATAAAGGCTATAAGATTTTTCAAGGAGAAAAACGCTACAACATTGTTTACATTGAAGGGATGAATGTTGACGGCAGTCTTAACAACGATGTTCCGAACTTCTTTAATGATTGCCGAATGGTGCTGGAAATTATTGATGGAATTCCCCGCATTGTTAGCAGTTGGGAAGCTACCACTGAACCAGGAAGCCATTATACCCATCGTCCTATGAACCCCAAAGGCGCAGCCAGAATTAAGTTTGGTCAGTACAAGTCTTGGCGTATAGGAGTCCACGGAAATTCAGAACCCCACGAAGCATTAGTTCAGATAGGTGGTGAAGTTAGCGTACATCGGGACTTTAATAAAGACTTCAAGCGTACGAACGACAAAATTGATGCAGGGTACTTTGGTATCAATCAACACCACGGCTACGACTTACCCCATAACAATGTCCATAATGCTAGCGCTGGCTGTTTGGTTGGACGCACCCGCAAGGGACAAAAGGAGTTCATGAGCTTGATCAAACAAGATCGACGCTATCAACTGAACAAAGGCTACACCTTTTGCACAACGATTATCCCTGGCGATGATCTGATTAAAAGTACAGCAGAACAAGGCACATTACTGCCTTTACAGGAAAGTGCAAGTAGCTCTCTTGGTCAAGTAGATCAAGGTTTAACCCTGGTACAGTAGATCTTCTTGGCTAGGTCAATAGGGGAACTTCAATTTATAAGTTACAAATACTAGGTGTGAGGTAAACAAGTAAAGCCTCACATCTATTTTTTTTGAGGCAAATAGGATAATTATCATATTGAGACAGAAACTATCCCGAACATGAAAGAAGTTGACCCATTAGAAAACCAACATCTTAGACAATTACAGCTGTTTATCTACCTCGTTCCAGTTGTGGGCTTTTTTCCCTCCTTGTGGACTCTCTACCGCCGTCAGGGTGATAGAGAGCAACAATTTGTAAGTCGCTTGTCTATCACATTGGCTTTTGCCTGGCTACTAGGCTACATTTTGTTATCTCTAGGCTTAGAGGGTTCAGAGTTCTCGAAACTACGACTTTTATTTATCAACAGTATGCTTACTTCTGCCTATTTTCTAGTCAGCATTGGCTTAATGGTACGTTTATGGCAACGTAAGCCACTACGTCTAAGTGGAATTAGCCGTATTGCAGAGGGAATCTTGCGTAAGCACTTATCCTAGTTAAACGTGGAGGCATCTCAGTCTTGCCACTAAGGAGTAAAGCGATTTAAGCTGACATGGATACAACACCTTTTCAGATTTGATCGAGTTATTTACCGGATTGTGGGGAAAATTGTCAGAAAAACTGATATGAGTGTTTCTTGGTCAACACTTCATCTTCGGGTTCAGGGTGAAGCCTTGTGGCATCAGCAAGTTATATTAAGAAATTTCCATCCTTGTTTCGTGTGTGTGAGGAAGCTAAGTGCGAACTCGAAAAACCTCTGAAAAGTCCCGTTTAAAACAGAACAACACTCACCCTGTTCGGAAAAAGCCTCTCAAGGTAAAGCCAGGTCACTGGCTCTGGCTTTGGATGGGTTTTACTGGTGTGGCAATGTTATCTGCTACAGCAGGAGCCATGCTCGCGGTGTCTCTCTCCAGTACTCCCTTATTGCAAGATCCACTCTCCCCTGATGAGGAAGCGGTATTTAACCAAGGTGGAAGCATTTCCCGTGGTAGCCTGCGGCTACCAGAGCTAACACGACCAGTTAATGTATTATTTCTGGGAACTAAGGTTCTCACCTCTGACTTAGATCAACCACCGGCGGAGGATTTGGGATACCACGCTTTGGTTAACTCCTTTGACGGTCTTTCTGACACGATGATGCTGCTAAGGTTTAACCCCGAAGCGGACAAGTTAAATGTCCTCTCCATTCCTCGCGATACTCGTACCTACGTAGAAGGTGTTGGTCTTACCAAGCTTAATGCTGCTAATTACCATGGAGGAGCAGCCCTAACAGCCAAAGCCACTAGTGAGCTATTAGAAGGTGTTGGTATTGACCGCTACATGCGGGTTAACGTCCAGGGTATCGAAAAGCTGATAGATGCTTTGGGAGGAGTCACTGTGTATGTTCCTAAGGATATGAAGTACACAGACCACTCTCAGCACCTCTATATCGACCTCAAGCAAGGGGAACAGCACTTAGATGGTGAGAAAGCCATGCAATTCTTGCGATTTCGCTACGACCAGTTGGGTGATGTTGGTAGGGTGCAACGGCAGCAAATCCTAATGAGGGCGCTGATGGAACAAGTACTTAACCCGACGACTCTAGCACGTCTGCCCAAAATCCTCTCGGTGATTCAGTCTAACATTGATACCAACTTGACTGTAGAAGAACTGGTCGCCTTAGTCGGTTTTGCTGTTCAGACAAATCGCTCAGATATACAAATGCTGATGATACCTGGTCAGTTTAATGGAGACGGTCATAAGGATGTAAGTTACTGGCTACCAAACCACCGCCAGATTCGGCAGATGATGGCTCAGCATTTTGATGTAGGTTACAGTGAAACTCAAGAATCTAATCCCCAATACCAACGTGTGGCAATTCAAGACAGTACGGGTAACCCAGAGGCGGTTGATGGTCTGATCAGATATCTTGGGGAGGCGGGTTATCGTAATGTTTATGTAGGTCAGCCATGGAGTGAGCCTTTGCCAATTACTCGTATAGTAGCGCAACAAGGAGACGGTCGTGGTGCCACTGCTATCCGCGACGACCTGAGCTTAGGTGAGGTGCGGGTTGAGAGTACGGGTTCTCTTAACTCAGATGTCACTATTCAATTAGGTCAAGATTGGTTGCAAAAACAGGCTTCAATCTCTGAAAGGGATGACTCTTTCTAAACAACAGATCATTAAGCTGTATGGTAGGGTTCAGAAAGTGCTGTAGTGATCGCTCTGAGACTACGATTATCTATCAGCATCCATGAATGGAGACTAACAGGCAACTTCACCTCTTTACCTACCGGCAGCACTGAACTATTAGCGGGAATAATCATTAAGTCAAAAGGGGTCCACATAAAGGTGAAATTTAGGCGTTCTAACACTGTGCAGTCTCGGTTTAAGTCTTGAAGAAACTTACTATTGGGTCGCATCTGTTGGCAACCAGGCAGCCAGAATAAGGGATAGACAACTAATGTCCCCTTGTTAGGGGCTGATATACAGATGAAGCGCTGCACTCGTTCAATTCCCCCTAACCGTTGGATGTAGTAACGTGAGACAATTCCCCCCATGCTGAAGCCAATTAGATCTAGCGGTTGCCCATAGTCAAAGTTCCTATCAACATAATCGGCAACTTGAGCCGCCAGTTGCTCAAGGGTGAGTTCACCTCTATTTGGTATCAAATTAAAACTGTGTACTGACCAACCTAGATTAGTTAGGTAGTCAGACATCTTGCCAAAAACATCTGTAGTATCGCTATATCCGTGAATCAGCAATACGGGATTGCGATCTTTTCTTGCTACCATACATTTATATTCCGGTGGGGTTAGGCAGAGCTATGAGACTTTCGCCATATATAGAGCTTAGCGTTGATGTAATGTCATAATTACTAACTAAAAAATAAGCTCATAAGCAAGAAAATTTCCTAACTTTGGTTTTGCAAAAGAAAGAGTTATTCCTTACTCAGTTCGTCTAGATCAGCAAGCTTAGTTGATAATGAAGTAAAGGAGTAATGGAAGTGTTTAAGACAATTTGTTAACTTTTATTAAGAAAACTCGACTAATCTTGCACTGATCCGCAGTAAAAATTCATAATTCGATCTGACTGCAACTTTTGGAGAAGTTTCTTCAAGAAAGAAGTAGCAAGAGCTAGCAGTCAAAAAGATGGCATTGCATCAAAGTTGACATAGTCTGCTTTCAATCTTTAGCAACCCAATTAGATTCATCTAAACACCAGGAGTAATTGTATAATGCTAGGTTTTCTTAAAAAACTTGGGGGCAAAAAATCAGAGGAAGATCAATCAACCGCTCCCAAAGCAAAAAAAGGTAAAGGATTCTTTTTAGAGCTAGACGAAACGGGAAATGTTTTGTCAGCAACCCCAGAAAAGAAGCCAGAACCAGCTCAAGCTTCGGCAGCAAAGGTCGAATCACCAGAGGCCAAAACGGCACCTAAGGTAGAACAGAAAAAATCTGAGCAGACAGCTAAGGCTTCTCAGACCAAGAAGCTTGAACCACTGCCAACTAAAGCAGTAAAGGCTAGTAACGGCAAGGTTGAGCCTCAGCCAGGAATGACTTTTGCTCCCAACTATTTGCTCACAACTTCCAGCAAACCTCGGCGGCGTCCTGGTCCTAGTCTGGACATGTTTAAGGACATGGCTCGTCAAGTCAAGACTCCAGGGAAGTAATCAAGTAAAGAAAAAGTGTGTGGGACGCAATCCCTATTTGAGATTTGATCTCTCAGACTGACTTTTAAGCATAACCAGTGAACTGTAGAGCTGAAATGCTGAGTCCCAGGGAGTCTCTTCGAGGCGGAACAAGTCGATGTGAGAATTCAAGCGTCCCAGCATCTCCTGATAATCTATGGCTGTCTCAGCAAAAATAGTGAAGTCAGACCACACGGGTATCTCTGGTAGCTGCCGGTTGAGAAACTCAAGCAGATTATTCCAGCTTCTTCTCGTTGTTCCTTGGTTGAGTAAAGACTCTTTTTGTTCTTCTGAGGGCTTGTTCTGCTGTACTGGGGAAAAAGCTGTTTTCGGTTGAGACTGATGATGCTGATCCCGGGAGTAGCGCCAGCGCAAGTGGCGATCGCACAAGCGGAGAATTATGCCTCTACCTGTTAGGTGTAGGTCGCAAAACTGAACATAATCGAGGGTTTGGGTCTTGCGCTGTAATTTGCGGCGCACGTCAATATCTAAAACTTTCTCAAAAAGCGGCACGAAACCTTCTACTCTCTGAGCTACTTCTGACCAATTAAAGGTAAGGGAGCTGAGCTGATTGTGTAGGTTGTGGCAAAAAACAGTTGCGGTTAGAGCCGTAGCTTCATTTTCCTCCCGCTCGGTAGGTGAGAAAGAATTGACGTTAAAGACGTTAATTTTCTCGACATCAGCTAAAGTTACCCAAAGGCAAGGAATAGACTCTTTCTGTAACTCAGAAGCATAAAATTGCAATTCTCCCACTGGTCCTATACGGTACAAACGCCAGCCTCGTGTCGGCAGCTGTAGCCTAGCCGTGTAGGCATCTATCCCCATAATGCTAGCCAACTTCTGGGCAGCAACCTGTTTCGCCTCTACATTAATTGGTTCTAGCACCAAGACACCCAATTGAGTATTGTTGGGATCGGTAAGAGCCTTTCTCAGAGCTTCTTCCCGTCGCTCTTGCTCCCTGGCTACTAAGCGCTTTACTCCAAGACGTGCCTGAGACATAACTTTGGGATGGGTTGTCTCTTGCAGTAAGCGTCGGTAAATCGCTTCTGCTACTTCTTCTTTTCCCCTTATTTCTTGGAGCTGTCCGATATAGAGTTTTACCCAAGGGTTTTGGGGTTCCTGCTTCACTAGTTGTTTAAGCAAGTGAGCGGCAGTTTTATAGTCTTTGCGCTTAAAAGCATTAGCCACCTGGTCAATCATTACTTTTATGGGTTGATGAACAACTTAATAGATTTTTTTTCTATTGAAAACTGATGCGACTAGAGACAGAGCAACAATCGGAGCAGTAACGGCTCTAAAGATTTGGTTTCCGAGGGAAACGGTTTGGAAACCAGCGCCTACGGCAAGTTCAATCTCTGACCTAGAAAAACCACCTTCTGGCCCAGTAGCAATAACAAGAGAAGATGGCTGTTGTAATTTTTGCTCTAGCAAACAATTTAACAAATGAGGGGCCTCGCTACGAGCTACACAGATATAGCGGTGGGTTTCTGAGATTTCTGCGGCTGTAAGACTAACGGTAAATTCAACTGGATCAGTAATTGTAGGAACAAACTGGCGTTCTGACTGTTCAGCTGCCTCTTGGCTAATACGCCGCCAACGTTCCAGTTTATGGGTACTGGGTTTAAGTAAGGTACGTTCGCTTTGGAGGGGAATAAGACAAGAAACGCCCAACTCCGTTGCTTGAGAGACAATCCTCTCAAATTCACTACCCTTAGGCATGGCTGCCATTAATGTTACTGCTACTGGTAACTCAGTGTTAATCGGCAGGGATTCAATAATTTTGGCTTGCCGAAGGCTGGAGTCTAACTCACTGACGTACCAATTGCCAGAGCCATCCATCGCAATAAAGCGATCGCCACTAGTTAGACGCAAGACTCTGCTCAAGTAATGCTGCTGGGCATCCGTCAGAAAAATAAGCTGATTTTGGCATTGGGTTGGCGTGATAACCAACCTTTGCATTTGAACCAATCAATTCTCCTTTAATTACTAGCAGCAGATGCCTCAAACATAGTAACTGGAATTACCCTTACATTTAAGTTCACTGGCTTTTTCAGTTCCTCAGAGAGAAAATCTCGAACCAAACTTACTTGTCGCTCGGAAATTGAGTTTTCCTTGGCTGCTACTTCTAGTTCTACCATCAGCCCCTCTCCTAAAGGTCGCACTCTAATATGGCGGATATCAGTCTTTGAAAATGTTACCGTCCGGCGACTAATTAGTTGTGCAACACTACGGCGAACATTTTCTTCAACCAAGAGGTTGTTCAAGGAAAATCCTAAAGGTGCACCCAATAAAGACAACGCCAAAACTGAGACAGCCAAACCACTCCTAGCTCTTTCTAAAGAGCCATAGCGCTGGCACAATAGTACTAGTCCGCCACTAAAAATAATGCCTGTCAAGTTGGTCAGAAATAAGATGAAGGCACCTGTTGCTACCTTCATCTCAAAGTTAGCCAAACCAATGCCAATTACACTTAAAGGAGGAACCAGGGCCACAGCAATAGCTACTCCTGGCAAGGCATCAGCAATACTGCGGCGTGAGCGGGCAAAAGCACCCGCAGCACCTGCGGCTAGGGCTACTCCTAAATCCATTAACGTCGGATTAATGCGTGCTGTAATTTCTGGATTTAAAGTTCTTAAACCAATAACATAGGCAATCACCATTGAGGTAAAAATCGTCATTAAGGTGCCGGTGAATAAAGTGAAACTCGACCGCCTTAACAAACGACGATTAGCTAACACCATAGAATAAGCGATACCAGTAATTGGTCCAATTAAGGGAGCAACAATCATTGCTCCTATAATTGTTGCTGCACTACCAGCCAAAAGTCCCAGCGTGGAAATCACCCCAGAAAGGGCTAGCAAAAAATAGAAACGAAAAGAAGGAACTGAAGCTTTCCAAAGACTACGATTTAAGCTAGCAATTGGCACTGGCTTTTCTACGATCCAGTGCCAATCCCCATCATTTTTATTCCAGAATTTGGCGATGCGCCGCTTACCCAAAAGCCATCTTTTATATAGAAAGTAGCAAATTGATGCCCGCTTGGGAAAATTGAGATTAAGTAACAGCAATAATGCCTCCTAAGTACTGGGGCGGCTATGGTTTAATTAATAGTTGTGGGAATAACTTAGCTTAGCTTTCATTGAGGCGAATCTGCTTTGAGACAGAAGCAATTTATTAAAAAAAATGCCACTGATTTTTTTTAGTACCAGTGGCAACAAAGCTTCGATTTTTACCAATTGAGCTTAAGCTTACTTGAGATAGGCTTCTAAGGCTTCTGCTGCCAATTCAGTCATCGTTTTACCTTGCTTGGTAGCAGCATCTTTGAGGCGCTCGTGGAGCTCATCGTTTACCCTAATCCTGTGGCGTCGATTTTTACCTGCCACCTTAGTTGTAGAAGGTCCTGGTTTGATGACTTCGTTGGCTAAACCAGTATCAGATTGAGAGGTCAGGGATGGGGATTGATAGCTAACCGTAAATTGCCGAATAGCCTCAAAACCAACGCGATCGCAAAAATCCCCAAAACTCTCATCAGCCTGACGATCTTTCTGAAAGTAAACAAAAATCGGTTCTAGAAAAGATTCGAGTTCCCCAATCGGCATGCGATCTACATAGGGTTTTGCCAATCTTGTCTGATTCGGTGAACCTCCTAGCCAAACTTGATAAGCCTCAGGTGCACTACCAACAAATCCTAACTCCGCCATGTAAGGTCGAGCGCAGCCGTTGGGACAGCCCGTCATCCTTACCACAAAATGTTCATTGTGTAAACCAAGTTCGTCTAGTTGTTTTCTAATTCTTTCAATTATGCCCGGAGCAGCTCGTTCTGACTCAGTAATTGCCAAGCCGCAGGTAGGGAGAGCAGGACACGCCATCGAGTAGCGCAATAATGGTTCAATTCCATCCGGGGAAATCTGGACACCGTTCTGATCCAATAACTGCTGAAGTGCTAGCTTTTGTTCCGGTTCGATTTCATAGATGATTATATTATGGTTAGCAGTAAGACACATAGGCAGGGAAAATTGTTGAGTAATTTCCCGCAGGGCTGTCTTTAACTTAA
The DNA here is from genome assembly GCA_049683475.1 of Coleofasciculaceae cyanobacterium. GTDB lineage: Bacteria > Cyanobacteriota > Cyanobacteriia > Cyanobacteriales > Coleofasciculaceae > JBAUJE01. The sequence goes on from JBAUJE010000193.1 coordinate 11,722, forward strand.
AATTACCCTCATCTTTGACCCGACCATTGTCTACGGAAATCCCTAAAAACAGCTTTCCATCTCCCTGCTCATTCCAGCCTAGGTAGTCATAGTACTTGAAGGCTGGTAGTGGTTTATAGGGTGCAATCTTCTTGCCAAAGTAGCCTTCAACTGTTGCTTGGAACTTCTCAACGCCCCAATCATTGATCAGGTATTTCATTCTGGCATGGCGACGGTTAACGCGATCGCCGTATTCCCGCTGCGTTACCAAAATTGCCTTGACTAAGTCGTAGACATCTTCCTTTTCAACATAGCCAATGGGGTCAGCTATTCTGGCAAAAGTCTCTTCTTTGTTATGAGTACGCCCTAAACCCCCCCCCGCTAGAACATTAAAT
>JBAUJE010000194.1:0-3066 GCA_049683475.1 Coleofasciculaceae cyanobacterium
AGGAAAATATAGAGCAAGTAGTTAAGCAATTTAGCCAAGCTATCATTACCCACGAAAAGCGTCCCGGCTCCTACGCCGCTCGCAACCAAGGTATTTCCTTAGCCAAAGGTGAGATAATTGCCTTCACCGATGCTGATTGCATTCCTACTACAGAATGGTTAGAAAAAGGTGTCGCTAATCTTATTAGTAATCCTAACTGTGGATTGGTAGGAGGGAAGATTGACCTTTTCTTTGTTAATTCCGAGCGACCAACTCCCGTAGAACTCTACGATAATATTAAACTAGGTTTTCCTCAACAGAAATTTATTGAAGAGTCCAACTACGCTGCAACTGCCAATCTTTTTACCTGGAAAAAGACTATTGATGCCGTTGGTTTATTTGATGATAGTCTCAAGTCTAGTGGCGATCGCGAGTGGGGCCAGCGGGTATTTTCTGCTGGTTACAAACTCGTTTATGCTGAAGATACTTGTGTTAGGCATCCTGCTCGGTATTCTTGGAGCCAGTTGCGCAAAAAGATCGTCCGCGTTGTCGGTGGACATCAAGACTTGGACAAGCTCAGAGAAAAGTCATCTATCAAATTCTTTCTCAACTCTTTCAAAGACTCTCTCCAGGATATATTACCCCCTTTCAGAATGTACTTTTACATCTGGTCATATGAAAGTCTCAAGGATAATAGGCAAAGGCTTCAGTTTACCATGGCAATGATTTTTGTCAGACATCTGAGGGCTTGGGAAAGAATGAGACTACTACTAGGGGGTAGTTCTGACAGAGGTTGATTATCTATCCAAGATAGTAGTTAAAATGATTAGAAATTAGCTAGTTTATTTTTCTTTCACTTAAGCCTCTTACTGGAGACATATTTTTAGCAGAAATGAATAAAAAACTGACAAGTAATCAATAAAAATCTAGTAATTTTGCTGAAATTATGGGAACTATTTGCTATCTATATATCGTCTTTAATAAGGTTGGTGTTTAAGTGCTTTCTAGAAGCGGCCGGGTGTGACATCTCTCTACACTCTCATCATGGGACAATGGTTTATGAAAAAGAACCCGTTAGTAAGTGTCATCATCAATAACTACAATTACGGAAGTTTTCTAGGTGAGGCAATTGACAGCTCTCTCAAGCAAACTTATCCAAATGTTGAAGTTATCGTAGTAGATGATGGTTCAACCGATAACTCACGACAGGTAATCGCTAGTTACCAAGACGAAATTATTCCAATACTCAAAGAAAATGGTGGTCAGGCTTCAGCTTTCAATACAGGTTTCGCCGCCAGTAAGGGAGATATTATCTGTTTCCTGGATGCCGATGATATGTTCATTCCCGAAAAAGCAGAAATAGTTGTCGATGTATTTCAAAGTTACCCAGAAAGCGGCTGGTGTTTTCATCCCCTGAAAATAGTTGATACAAATGCTAAGACATTATTGGAAATCAACTGTAAAGACTCATCACGGGAGTGTGATTTTAGAAACCATATCGAAAAGAAAGGGAAACTACCCTTTGCTGCTCCAGCAACCTCTGGTCTTTGCTTTACTCGTCAACTTTTAGAGCAAATACTACCTATGACGGAAGCCCAGAAAGTCTCCCTGGGTGACCATTACCTAAAGTTTATGGCTTCAGCATTGAGTAAGGGCTATTTCTTGAATCAACAATTGTCTCTGCAAAGATTGCACAGTAATAATGCCTATACTCAGCGTCAAGGAAAAGACCAGTTGAAGGCCCAAATACTGATTCTTACAGCTCAGGCAATGCGGCATAAATTACCTCAGACAGCAAGATTTACTAACAAAATATTTGCTAGAGGTATCAGCACTTACTGGCGGATTAATACTCTCGAAGTAGAGGCAAAAAGCGCAATTCAAAATTATCTCAACTCTAGCTCACCCATCGAAAGAATAGAAATTCATTCTAGGGCTTTCTATCGTTATATTTTCCCTAGCTCATTGTAATAACGGTTGATTAAATTCAGGAGTTAGGAAAATTGTCTAGAAAATAAATCTTAGCAATATTTTAGTCAGTTTATCCTCAACTCCTGAGTATTTAGCCATCAAAACATAAAAAATTAAATGCACAATAAATTACTAAATGATTGCAATCAGGGTTCATAGTTTGTCGCAATGAACAATAAATATTATCAGTAACTGGAGAAAAGGTCATAATTCGTGAGAACTATTCTCAAGCTGGCAGAAAAAGGATTTACTCTGGTGACTCTGTTACTTTCTACAGAGGCATTTATTTCCCTCTTACCCCACGCAGTAAGACAACTAATTTGGTTCAGCGTTTATGCCATCAGCTTGTCTTTACTCGTGCTGCGTTGGAAGCAATCTGTCAGGGTAGCAATGAGAGGTTCTCTTTTATGGCTATTTTTAGGAATTGTTTTATTTTCGATTTTTTGGTCAGATGCTCCATCAATTACCTTTCGGCAAAGTGTTGCCCTATTTGGCACTACTCTATTCGGATTGTATCTAGCAACTCGCTACAGCATTAGGGAGCAACTACAGCTATTAGCTTGGGTACTTGGCATTGCAGCAGTCCTTAGTCTCGTTTTTGCCGTCGCACTCCCAGCTTATGGACTTCAAGGGGGTCAATCTTGGCAGGGAATCTATCACCACAAAAACATTTTAGGGCGCATCATGATCCTCAGCTCAGTCGTCTTTGCCCTAATGGTCAATGTTAACCAGGAACGGCGCTGGCTTCCTTGGGTTGGTTTGGCTTTGTCCAGTATTTTGCTCGTATTCTCCAATTCCAAAACGGCCTTAGCACTTTACTTAATTCTCCTTGCTCTTTTGCCCCTCTATAGAGCGCTACGGCTTTACTACAAGTTAGCAGTACCTGCTGTAATTGCTTGCATCTTGACAGGGGGAGGAGTCTCTTTAGTAATTTTATCTAGCCTAGAGAGCGTACTAGATTCGGCCGGGAAAGACTTAACCCTCTCCGGACGCACCGGCTTATGGGGACTGGTCATAGACATGATTGAGAAACGTCCTTGGCTGGGTTATGGCTATGGAGGATTTTGGCGAGGCTGGGACGGAGCATCAGCTTATGTCTGGTCGGTGGAGTGGTGG
>JBAUJE010000195.1:0-24291 GCA_049683475.1 Coleofasciculaceae cyanobacterium
ACGGACAGCAATTCACAAGGAAATTACCGAAAAGATAGCAGAAAATTTACTGATTTTTGTAGATAAAGAACGCACTCGTAGTCTTTGGTATTGGGTGAAGCGGGAGAATACCAAGCGCTATGTCCGCGACCATTTATATGTCAAAGGACAACCTGGTGATTTATTTTTAAGTAAATTGGGTGGGTTGGTAATTGATATTACTGACTTAGAACATGGTGAACCCTCAGTTGTAGAAATTGCCCAAAAGCTACAAAGTGGTTTTGATGTCGAACGGGTTACGAAGAAGTTTTATAAGGAATTTCAAGAACAGCATTACGAGTTTCTCAAGTTTGTGCGGGGAATTGAGAATGAGGTTGACCGTCGTTGGTATACTTCGGTTATTCTCAATCGTTTGATGTTTGTTTATTTTTTGCAGCGTAAGGGGTTTATTAATAATCGTGATTTAGATTATCTGCAAAATAAGTTAGTAGAGAGTAAGCAACGGGGAGACGATTGTTTTTATAGTGAGTTTCTGCAAACGCTATTTTTTGAGGGGTTTGCTGAACCAGAAGCAAAACGTACGCCGGAAGTAGAAGCATTAATTGGTCGGGTAAAATATCTCAATGGTGGTTTATTTCTCAAGCATCGCATTGAGCAAGATTATGATCAGATTGCTATTGCTGATGAAGCTTTTGAGCAAATTTTAGATTTATTTTCTCGCTATTCTTGGAATTTGGATGATACTCCGGGGGGTAAGGATGATGAGATTAACCCGGATGTGTTGGGATATATTTTTGAGAAGTATATTAACCAAAAGGCGTTTGGTGCGTATTATACCCGTCCGGAGATTACGGAGTATTTATGCGATCGCACCATCAATAAACTAATTCTAGATCGAGTTAACTCCTCTCTTACTCCCTTCTCCCTGGATGGGAGAGGGGTTGGGGGTGAGGGTGTCCAATTTAAGGATATTAATGAACTGTTAATTAAGTTAGATTCCCCACTGTGCGATCGCTTAATCCACGATATTCTCCCCAATTTATCATTACTTGACCCTGCCTGTGGTTCGGGGGCGTTTCTGGTGGCGGCGATGAAGACGCTAATCTCAGTCTATAGCGCTGTGATTGGCACGATTAAGTTAAAGGGTGACAGACGGCTGAAAAAATGGCTAAAGGAAGTAGAAGCTAAGCATCCCTCGCTATCTTATTTTGTCAAAAAGCGGATTATTACCGACAACCTCTATGGTGTGGACATCATGGAGGAAGCGACGGAAATTGCTAAGTTACGGTTATTTCTGGCGTTGGTTTCTTCTGCACAGGAGGTTGATGAGTTGGAACCTCTACCAAATATTGATTTCAATATTATGGTGGGGAATTCGTTAATTGGATTGATTCGGGTAGATGAGGAAGGTTTTGATGCGGTTGGTGAGTCCCGACAATTAAATTTACTTCAGTCTTTAGCTGCGAGTAACTATAGAAAGATTTTAGAGGAGAAAAATCGCAGTATTGAGGCATATAAAAAACATGCTTTTGCACCAGGAGAGGTAGAGGGAGATTCTCAGGAATCGCGGTTGCAAATGCTGCGTGATCATATTGAGACGGTTAATCAGGAGTCGATAGGGAAGTTAAATCAGTTATTGCTCGATGAGTTTAGCACGAAGTTGGGGATTAAGTACGCACAAGCGCAGTTGAAGGGGAAGGCGAAGAAGCGGGTATTGAAGATTGAGGATATTGAGGCGTTGAAGCCGTTTCACTGGGGTTATCATTTTGACGAGATTATAGAGAAAAGAGGTGGATTTGATGCGATTATTACTAATCCACCTTGGGAAATATTTAAGCCGAATGCTAGAGAGTTCTTTGTTCAGCATAATAAGCTAGTTAAGAAAAGCAAGATGGATATCAAGCAATTTGAGAAAGCCAAGAAAAAATTACTTGAAGATTCAGAAATTGCTGAAGCTTGGCTTGAATATCAAAGTCAGTATCCTTATGTTAGTGCCTATTATCGTTCAGCAGAACAGTATAAAAATCAAATTTCTGTGGTTAATGGCAGAAAATCAGGGACTGATATTAATCTCTATAAGCTTTTTTTAGAGCAATGTTTTAATCTGCTACATCCTGGTGGTCATTCTGGCATTATCTTACCTACAGGTATTTATACTGACTTGGGAGCAAAACAACTGAGGGAAATGTTGTTTACTCAAACTCAACTAGGTGCTTTATTTGGAATTTCCAATGAAAGGTTTATTTTTGAAGGTGTAGACCATCGGTTTAAATTTTGCCTACTTGATTTTGAAAAGGGAAGTCAGACTGATTTCTTTACTGCGGCTTTTCGCATTGATCCACGAGAGGCGATTAGACCAGTTCAGCTTGAGACTTTTTTGAATAATAGAGATGAACACATTGAAATTTCAGTTCCACTAATTCGTAAACTTTCCCCTGACTCCCTCTCAGTGATGGAGTTTAAGAACAAGACTGACATTCGTATTTCTCAAAAGATGGGTAAGTTTCCCTTGTTGGGAGAAGAAATTCAAGGCAAGTGGAATCTGAAATTAACCGCAGAATTCCATATGACTAGTGCCAGTCATTTATTCAAACCACAGCCAGCAGCCGGAAGATTGCCACTGTATGAAGGCAAGATGATTCATCAATTTACTCATCAATATGCTGAACCGAGGTATTGGATTGATGAGTCTGAAGGGAGGGAGAAACTGTTAGGACGTGGAAAAGAAGACAATGGACAAAAGTTAGATTATCAAAATTACCGTCTAGGTTTTAGGGATGTTGCACGCAATACAGATATCCGTACTATGATTGCTTCAATTATTCCAGAAAATATTTTTGCTGGAAACACCCTCATCGTATCCAAGCAATTTTCAAAATTAAATGAGTTATTAATCGTTGTTTCTATGCTAAATAGCTTTGTCTGTGACTTTATTACTCGTCAAAAAGTCACAGCACATTGCAACATGTTCTACATCTACCAACTCCCAGTCTCCCGCCTCACCCAAGGAGAACCCTACTTCAACGACATAGTAGAACGCGCAGCCAAACTCATCTGCACCACCCCAGAATTCGACGACTTAGCCGCAGAAGTCGGACTAGGTTCCCACCAAAACGGCGTTACCGACGAAACCGAACGCGCCAAACTCCGCGCCGAACTTGACGGAATGATAGCCCACCTCTACAACTTAACCGAAGACGAATTTCAACACATCCTCAGCACCTTTCCCATCGTCCCCGAAGAAACCAAACAAGCAGCACTCGCAGCCTACCAAACCTTCACTCCCCTAACAGGCGACCCAGAAATTATAAACCTGATTACCCAAGGAGAAAGCGCCCAACTAGAATTCAAATCCTCCGCCCGTTGGGATATGCGGGAGAATAAGCAAAACAAGGTAATGGAAGAGGTTATCCTCAAAGCCGTTGCTGGGTTTTTGAATTCCTATCAAGGCGGTACTTTATTAATCGGTGTTGACGATGATGGCAACATTCTTGGTCTAAACCACGATTACCAAACCATCAAAAAGAAAAACCGCGACGGCTACGAACTCTTTTTAACCAACAACTTACTACTAAAAGAACTAGGTAAAGACCTCGCCCCTTATATTCATATCACCTTCCATGAAATAGAGGGTAAAGACATCTGTCGCATTATCCTTAACCCCTCCCCTCGCCCAGTCTACCTGAAACTCAAAGACCCCAAAAGCGGTCAAACCAAAGAATCCCTCTTCATCCGCACAGGTAACTCCACCAACCAACTCGACACTCCCAGCGCTGTCCACAATTACTGTAAAAATCGTTGGTCTTAGAAACTCTCACCTAAATTAAACCAACTATATGATCTAAGTTAGGGAATAAAATACCGAGTTGAATAATGTTTACGACCAAGCAAGTTATGATTTGGCAATCGATTATACTCAAGAGCCAGTACCACAATTGTTGGAAGAAGATAAGGCTTGGGTTAATACATGGTTAACGGATCGACAACTGCGATCAGGCTAGCTTGTAACACAGTCACGATTATTGCATCGTGAAAACTAAGGTTGAATCTGATTTCAAATTGTACAGATAAGCTAAATCTGAGATGATAGTTAATTACTAGTAAATCTTATTTCAAATTGCAGAGCTAAAATCCCATGACTCACGCCACCGATATTAAAACCTTAGCTCGCTGGATGGCGGCCGACTTTAGTAACCAACAGCAGGCTTTTGATAATCCACCGATGTATGCTCACATCCGTGTTTGTATGCGTCCTCTACCTAAATCACTGTTAGATGGCCCTAGTTTTTTCCTGGAACAAGCCTATGATTACATGCTCAATCAGCCCTACAGACTGCGAGTACTAAAGTTAGTTGAAGCTAATGGTCGTCTGGAAATTGAAAACTATAAAGTCACCGAAGAACAAGAATTATACGGTGCTTCTCGTAATTTAGAACGCTTACAATTACTAACAGCAGAAAGATTAAATAAATTACCAGGTTGTACTTTCCAAGTAGAGTGGACGGGTAACAGCTTTAAGGGACAAGTGGAACCAGGTAAAGGTTGCATGGTTTTTCGCAATGGCAAAAACACTTATCTTGAAAGCAGTTTCGAGATTAATGAAGATAAATTTATCTCTCTTGACAGGGGACGTGACCCAGAAACAGATGAGCATATTTGGGGTTCAATTGCCGGGGAATTTCACTTTGTCCGTTGGGCAAGTTTTGCCGATGAAGTACAGATTTAGGCTGTCACACTATTGGGGAAATGGTTTCTCTAAAACTAACTTACCAAATACGTAAGTTATATGTGCATTAGCTTCATTATTAGATGGTCGGGTGGGTAGACTCAACCAAAGATAGTATAAGCTTTTCAGGTTCTATAGCTTTTTCCCACGCTACCCAAAATAGGCTTGTTGAGAATGATGCAAAATCTGAGTTTTAAGGAAAAAGCTCATTAATCAGTATCTGAGACTCTCTAGAGAGTAGTAAAGACTCTTTAATCAGTATCTGAGATTCTCTAGAGAGTGGTAAAGACTCTTTAATCAGTATCCAAGACTCTCTAGAGAGTAAAAAAGACTCATTAATCAGTATCCAAGACTCTCTAGAGAGTAAAAAAGACTCTTTAATCAGTATCTGAGATTCTCTAGAGAGTAAAAAAGACTCTTTAAGCCATCTCAGCCTGACTTCCAACGACTAACCTGTATTTTTTGAGAACCTTATCTGTCTTCCCCCATCCATAACAAGCTGTTTAAGCGGCAATTTACCGAGTATGCAGTTTGCTAATTTGAGTGAACATCTTTATTAAGCGATCGCTTTAGCGCATCCCCCTGGGGTTATCGCTTTAGCGCATCCCGCTAGGGTTATCGCTTTGTGGTGGCGCTACTGTGTCAATCGACCTTTTGATGCCACATTCCGCGTAATCGCTATATTAATATTTAGGGGTATTCCCCTTGACTAATCAACACTTGTCTTTGAAGCACGCGATTAGGAACATTAAACTTAAGTAACCTTGCCGTTGCTTGACCAATCTGACTTTTTCCTTCGATTTTCGCATTTTGAATATAAAAATGCTCATCCCAAACCTGCTGACGAGGATTAAACAGAGGGACAATTTCTTTAGTTATTTGGTCTATTGTCGCGAAATCAGAACCCTTGTGACGGTTACAAGATAAACATGAAAGTGCCAAATTATCAGCAGTAGTTTCACCGCCATGTTTTACAGCAATAATATGGTCTATTTCATGGGTATAAATAGAGAAATTCTGATGAATTAGGCAGTACTCACAACGCTCTGAAGCTCTCTGTAGGACAAGCTTACGCAACTGTGCAAAAATATAATCAGCAGTCATCTTTACTAATCGCGTTGGGAAGCTCGTGCCTTTAATAAAATCATCAGATGCTCTAATTGCTCGTAAACATCTAACTCTGCTAATTCCATTGTGCTAATTGTGGCAGAGCGATTTTTTTCTAATAATATTTCTAATCGCTTTTGAGCTTGGGGTGAAACTTTAAAAGCAATAATTTCTTCTGGTGTTGGACGTTTAATTAAAAAATCAATAACTTCTTGATAAACTGCGGGAATATCTGTAGTCTCTGTTTTAACTGTTGACTCAGACGGTGTTTGTAAATTAACAGTGTCTAACAGTTGCCAAAGCAATTCGGGTAAGCGATTTTGCAGAGGTTCTAAACGTTGAGCTAGTTCATCAGAAATTTGAATTGTTAGTTCTGCCATTGCGATCGCTTTGTGCTGGTGCTACCGCGCCAATCGCTTGTCGGTGCTACCTGGCTTGTTTGGTATCATAATTATAGCTTTACTACCCTTCACTGACTCCTGGCAACTGTTACACTACCTCAGCCATACTGGTTTTGGTGATTTGTGTATACGCCTGCAAGAAGTCTAATTTGTGCATATCCTCCCCAAGGTGAGAGCTAGATATATACAGTTGACTAACCTACCAATCTAAAACTTATGTATCTTAATCTCCGTCACCTGAGTGTTTTTACTGCAACTTTACTCATTTCCCTAAATTGTCCTCTGCAAGTGGTGGGGAATATGGGGGGAAGTGGTGCTGCTTTAGCGCAGGCGCAAACTATAGAACAACGGAATAAGGAGGCACTACTTTTGCACTTAGTAGGCTTCCAGCAGTATCAACAAGGTCAATTGCAAGAAGCTTTAGATACATTTCAACAAGTTTTAGTAATTGTTAGGGAGATTGGAGAACTTAAAGGTGAAGGGGTTGCTCTCTATAGTATTGGTCTAGTTTATGACAAGTGGGAACAGTACCCTAAAGCATTAGAGAACTTTCAGCAAGCTTTAGCAATTTACCAAGAAATTGACGACCAGCTTAAGGAAGGAGATACTCTCGGTAGAATAGGGCTAACTTATGCCAACTTGGAACAATACCCCGAAGCCTTAGAGACATTCGAGCAAGCTTTACTGATTGCTAGGGTAACTAAAAATGAAGCAGGGGAAGGGAGAATACTCTCTGGTATTGGAGCAGTCTATCGCAATTTGGAGCAATACCCTAAAGCCTTGGAGTATTTTCAGCAAGGTTTAGCGATTCACAAAGAGACTAATGACAAGGTACTAGAAGGAGCCGCTCTCAACGCTATTGGAGGAATTTACGACAGCCTGGGACAATCCGCCGAAGCCTTAGAATTCTATACCCAAGGTTTAGCAATTTACCAAGAAATTAACGACAAGGAGGGGGAAGGAGTTGCTCTGAACGGACTTGGATTAGTTTACGACAGCTTGGGACAATACCCTAAAGCCTTGGAGTATTTTCAGCAAGCTTTAGCTATTGTACAGCAACTTGACGACAAAGAGGGACAGGGAAGTACTCTTAATAATATTGCAGGAGTTTACTACAACCTAGGACAATACCCCAAAGCCCTGGAGTATTTTCAGCAAGCTTTAGTAATTCACAGACAAATTAGTGACAAAGCAGGAGAAGCCGCTACTTTCAGCGGTATGGGGTTAGCTTATCGCAAGTTGGGACAATACCCCAAAGCTTTGGAGAACTTTCTGCAACTTCTAAGGATTTCTAAAGAAATTAATTATAAAAATGGGGAAGGTGCTGCTCTCAATAATATTGCGTTAATCTATCGAGATCTAGGACAATACCCTGAAGCGTTAGAGTTGTATAACCAAGCTTTAGCTATTGTCAGAAAATTTGAAAACACAGGAGGAGAAGGTAGTACTCTCAATAATATAGGACGCATCTACTACAGTTTGGGACAGTACCCACAAGCGTTAGAGAACTTTCAACAAGCTTTAGCAATTTTTCAAGAAATTGGTGATAAAGCAGAAGAAGGTAACACACTCAACAATATTGGGGTCGTCTACAACAGCCAAGGTAAACATCCCCAAGCTGAAACTACCTTATTCAGAGCGATTGAGACTTGGGAGTCTCTACGTTCACCTGAACTAACTGATGACCAGAAAATCTCTATTTTTGAACAGCAAGCTCACACCTACCGCTTTCTACAATACGCCTTAATTGCACAAAATAAATCTAACGAAGCCTTAGAAATTGCTGAACGCAGTCGTACTCGCGCTTTGGTAGAATTACTCTACTCCAAATTTTCAGACAATGCAGATAATCCAATCAAAATTAAATCCCCAACCCTGGCAGAAATTAAGCAAATTGCTTCTCAACAAAACGCCACACTCGTTCAATATTCAATTATTTATGACCAGTTTGAAGTTGAAGGACTAGAAGAATGGCAGCCATCAAAACTCTACATTTGGGTAATCAAACCCACAGGGGAAATTAATTTTGAACAAGTAGAACTGGATAAACCCCTACAAGAACTAGTTACCAGTGGTCGTAAATCAATGGGTGTTTTTGATAGGGCAGTTGTACGTCCCAGGGAAGGAGTACCCACAACTCAAAACCTGCAACAACTCCACGAAATCCTCATTAAACCTATTGCTCAATATCTACCAACAGATCCCAATGAACGGCTTATTTTCATTCCTCAAGGTGAACTATTCCTCGTTCCCTTCCCTGCCTTACAAGACGAGCAAGAAAAATATCTCATAGAAAAACATACCATTCTTACTGCACCAGCAATTCAAGTTTTACAGCTAACACGGGAATTGGGGAGTCGGGAGTCGGGAGTCGGGAGTCGGGAAGCTTTAATTGTGGGTAATCCTACTATGCCAGAAGTTACTATTAAATTAGGAGACGAACCTCAGCAATTATCTAACTTACCTGGTGCAGAGAAAGAAGCTGTTGCGATCGCCAATCTCCTAAAAACTACACCCATAACTGGTAATCAAGCAACTAAAGCCAACATCTTACCTAAACTAGCCGATGCACGCATTATCCATCTAGCCACCCACGGACTGTTAGATGATTTTAAAGGATTTGGCGTACCTGGTGCGATCGCCTTAGCACCATCTGGAACAGGTGAACTCAATGATGGCTTATTAACAGCTAATGAAATCTTCGACCTAAAATTAAATGCCGAATTAGTAGTTCTCAGTGCATGTGATACGGGTAGAGGAACCATTACAGGTGATGGAGTAATTGGTTTATCTCGTTCTCTAATTACTGCCGGAGTTCCCAGTCTAATTGTTTCCTTGTGGTCAGTTCCCGACGCACCAACGGCGGAGTTAATGACAGAATTCTATCAAAACCTTGAGCAAAATCCAGATAAAGCTCAAGCCTTGCGACGGGCGATGTTGACGACAATGAAAACCCATCCTAATCCTAGAAATTGGGCAGCATTTACTCTAATTGGGGAAGCAAGGTAGCAATAATAAAGATTGGGCGTAGCATTTGTGTATATAGATTTTGGATATCTCTTCCACTCATTGGCACAAATGCTGCGCCCCTACGAACAATGTCACTCGGATTTTAGATTTTAGATGAAGGGATTTTCCCCTCCTTGCAAAGAAGGGGCATTAGATTTTAGATTTTGTCAATTGCCCATAATAAAAACTTCTATGCGTCCCCGCGTCAGTCCTAACTATGGGTATTCAACCGGACATGATATTACGCCGCATCTTGCCTTTCTGTATCTTCATCCTCACAGAGCATTCTAAATTCCTGTTCTACTTTCAAACCTTCCAAAAAACTCCGATCATTACTAATATGGGGAAATTTCAGCTGAGAATCAGGAACTCCCTTTTCTAGCTGACGCTGACGGAGGATAGCAAAACTGCCGGGTTTCAAAATGCGTAGACGTGGCGAAGGAATATAATTGTCCGGTCGCTTTAAAGCATAAGATTTGTTAGCTTGCTTGAGCTTTTCCTCAAAACTGGCGAGGAAGGCCTGCGGATCTTCTAGTTTCTGACCAGGTAGTAACTCAATATTTAATACATAGGAAGATTTAACCACACTCTCAGAAAGAGTGATGCAGAAATCCTCTAAAGGCAAATCAAATTCTTTTTGCAAAGCCTGCACAACCTGAGTTGCGTGATGTTCCGTTGTCTTCTCTGTAGTAGCAGATAATATTCCTCCACGCCGATAACGGAAGACAATTAAAGGAGCTTGGTTATAAAAACCTACTACTTCTATCACATCGCCAATATCGTAGCGATATAAACCACTGTAATTAGTGGTCAGTAAACGGTAGCGTTCTCCAACCTTAACCTCCGTTGCTAGGAGAGTTTTAGGGTGTGCAACGTCCCATTGATCCTCTGGCACAAACTCAAAAAAGGCGCTCTCAATTGCCAAGATACTACCATCAGTATCCACATCTGGGTAAATACTAAAGGTGGCTTCTGCTGATGAGTAAACTGCCCCAAAAATTGGTATATCTTCAAAATAGTCAGAGAAGCGCTCAAAATAGAAATCGGAAGTACCTCCTCTGGCTGAGGCAACGAAAGATAAATTTGGCCAAACTAGTTTCGGAGTAAGCCGTCCCTCAGATTGTAGAATCTCTCGTAATTCATTGGCACGAACCGGATCAGCTGACCACTGACTTTCTAATTGTGCCAGTACATCTGGCTCCAATTCTAGCCAATTAGCAATTGTTCCTTTGTCTAAATCCTGGATTAGGTCTTCAGCATAACGCTCTAAATAGTTAGAAGTACGCAGCAGCAGCATGGGAAAATTAGCAATCATCCCTCGCATGGAGCGATCGCGCAGGGCAAAGAGTAGACAAACATAGTGGCGAGCTAAACTATCACCTGGTAGCAGTGTTTCAAAGGGATGAGCAAAAAGTTGCTGATAGAGAAACTTGCCCATCCGGAGAACACCCACACTGGCAGGGCCATATTTAATATTCCCTGGGGTACGTCCTACTAGTTGAACCGAATTTGTTAGAAGTAGTTTACCAAACTCCAGTTTCCTTTCTTTCAGGGCATCAGCCAAAAAACCGATACAAACTAAATTGGCTCGCTTCAGGGAATTCTGAAATCTTTTAGTAACAGGTATCAACTTCTGAGGTCCTGTCGAACCACTAGTAAGATTAAGGTAGACAACGGGATCAGGGGTGAGAATATTCGGCTCACCTTGAAATATGCGCTGAGTGAATGGCTCATAGCTACTGTAGGGCAGTATCGGCACGCGATCGCGGAACTGGTCGATAGTTTTAATATCTTTCAAGCCATATTGACGACCTAGTTCAGTATTCTGATAGGCTCTTAACATGGTCAACAGGAATTGCTCCTGTACTGCCCCAACCCGATGGGTTTTGCTAACAAAACTTGCTTTAGCTCGCCGAGTAACTGCTCTTAAAATTGGCAGTAAGTAATTTGCCATCTAGCTCCTCAAACTGATCACCACAATAGATCTAAACGTCAGAGGCGAAGCATTTGTTCTCGAACAACATAGATACAATCAGGAACGATGCTGCCTATCAGCTATGCTCACCCACTGAATAGCCTGAGCTATTCACCTTAAATGTCAATATCTTACTTTTTGTTAATGAATTGTCAATCTTGTGTGACGCTCTAAATTCTGGCCACTGGAGTTAGTAGACCCTCAAAAGCCATCTCCACCAAGACTTTTCAGCATCAAAGGGAATAGGCAATAGTAAATAAAAAATGGAAAATTGTTTATCTTCCTCATCACCTTCTCACATCCCGTATCGCTTCGACCAATGTTGTGATTATTTTTTTCTAAATTCTAAATTCTAAATTCTAAATTCTAAATTCTAAATTCTACATTTGCTTCATCACCCCATCTCCCCTGAGAGCATGTCACAATACTAGAGTTTTGCTTTCTCTGTAAGGGGATTAAGTTTAAATGACCAACCTAGAAAGTATGGCAGTGGGAGTTGCCTGTTTCACATTGGCATTTGTCTTGGCAAGTTTAGTAGAATACTGGCTACATCGCTTAATGCACGTCAACGCTAAAGTTGGAGAGCGTCATCGAGATCATCACCGTCGTAACGAAGGACAGGGTGTAATCTGGGAGTTCCGAGATTATGTCCGAAGTAGTGTGTTAGTAATGTGCCTGATGTTTTTCTACTCTTGGCAGGCGGGAGTTGGTTGGCTACTAGGAGCCATTGGCTATGCTGCATTTTCTGCCTATGCTCACCAGCTACAGCACGAAAACCCAACCAAATGTTTCTGGATGAAGATGCCAGTTCACTATGTCCATCATAAATACAATATGTGGCATCATAACTTTGGTCTGGCAGTAGACTGGTGGGATCGGATTTTTGGCACCTACAAACCTGTTGAATGGCTCACTGAAGAGGAACTCGGTCAACCGGAAAGAGGTTATTGGCAACTTAAGTGGTGGTAGTACGTCTAATACCAAAAGTTTAAGTGGTAATTCTAGACCCTATTGCTTAGAATGCTAGTTTGCTTATTGACCAAGCCTTTTCGGGGCTAATTCTTCCCCTGTTGCCTGTTCCCTGTTGCCTGTTCCCTTTCAAACTGATACCGATAGTGTTTTTCAAAACTATGTGATACTGTTCCTAGAAATCTAGTTGTTTTTCTGATTGGGTATTACTGTAGGAGAGTTCCTTTGAGTTACTTCCAAGAGGCAAAAGCCCACTTCATTGCCAGTCATCAAAATCCTATTAACCAGATTCTGCACCACATAACCAATTTGCTGGTATTTGCAGCTGTCTTTTTGCTGTTCTATGATTGGCGGCTAACACTCCTGTGCTTAGTGCTGACCCAAGTTTTTGCTCTGGGTGGTCACGCTTTCTTCGAGAAGAATGAGCCAGCCTTTAAGAAGTATCCCGGCATCACCATTTTGGCATCCATGTCTTGGTCTTTTGAAAATTGGTTTGGTTTACGCCAAGTTGGAGATTATCTCAATCAACAGCAGGAAGCGAAGCATTCCCCTAAAGCTTAGCCACACGATAAGTTAGTCAAAAGACCTTCTTCAGAAACTTTGGCTAATTTACCTTAAATAAGTAACTACAAAACATTTGATTAAGGAGCGTTAATGTACGAAGGTTTATTGGTAGTTGATGCCGATGCCCATAAGCTAGAAAATCCCCTGGTAATGAGGGATTACGTAGACCCGGAGTATCGCGATCGCGTTGGTTTAGTTATCGATAGTCTCGGTGATCAACGGGCAAAAGTCATCGACTTTAGCCCCGCAACGGGTAAAAATGATTGTCTGCGTATGTTTCCCCAACCTCAAGGTTTAGGGAAAGGGGGTTTCCGCAACCTGCATCCAGACACAACTCTAGGTGCTATGTTTAATAAAGTACGCCTAGAACACATGGATCAAGAAGGTGTAGATATCCATGTTGTCTACGGCACCTTTAATTTAGTATTTTCTAGCATTCTCGATAAAGACTTAGCAGTTGCCCTCTGTCGTGGCTACAACGACTACATGGCAGATGATTGCCGAGGTTACGACAACCGTATTAAACCCATCGGTGTTTTACCTTTGCAAGATGTCGATGCTGCGGTTGCAGAGATGTACCGCTGTGTTAATGAGTTGGGCATGATTGGCGTTGCTGTCGCTCCCAACTTACCTATTCCCCACCCTAAAGCACCGGATGCTTTCCCCGAGATTCGCACCTGTAAGCCCATTAGCCATCCAGACTTCCGTCCTATTCTGCAAGCAGCAGTAGACCTAAATATTGGTCTGGGTATTCACGGCGGTCCAGGCTCATATATGGTAGGCGGTATTGCCGACCACATGGAAACCTTCGTCCTAAACCATATTTTCGTCCAACGCAACCAACAGCAACTAGCCTTGGCGCGTATGGTCTTTGATGGAGCTTTTGAGCAATTCCCCACCCTGCGTGTAGGCTTTTTAGAAGGAGGTTGTGGTTGGCTACCAGATTTAGCCCACGCTTTCCATGAGCATTGGGAAAAACGCATCCGTGACTTTGACCCCAAACATCCCTATCGCCCTTCCTTAATGGAATTCACAAAGTTGATGATCCAAGAAAGGGGTGGTAAAGATAACATCAACATCATCGGTAAAGCCAAAAATCTCTTCGATCTATTGTGGAATGCTAAACACGACCCCACTAAAATCGACGATGCAAGTTTGTATGAACACTACGATCTACGGCACCGTGATCCTCTAGAATACTTTGAAAGGGGTCAAATATTTGCCTCTTTTGAATCAGACGATCCCGGCCCTGCTTATATGCACCTTGCCATGGGAGAAGTGGGTAAGCGTCTTGCTTGTTTTTCTGGTGACTATGGTCATTGGGATGGTGTATTGCACGGCTGTGTCAAAGATGCAGCGACTGTTGCAGATTATGACCGAGAGCATTTAGGACTACTCCTAGGAGGTAATGCCCTCAATTTATATGGCGATCGCTTGCGCCAATCCTTACCGGAAAAGCTGATGGTTCAAAGCGTTTAGCCTACTTGAGAGAAACAAGAACTATCTGTAAGGTAGTGAAGTGATAGGGGGGTGTGGGGTGTAGGGTGTAAGGGTGTGGGGAGCAGGGTGGTGAATTGATGGAGTAATGGGATGATGGAATGATGTTAGCGTAACCCAATCTAGTACGGTGTGGTTACTCATAATCTCCTCACCCCCTCACCTCCTCACCTCCTCACCTCCTCACTCCCTCACCTCCTCACTCCCCCATCTCCCCCAACTTCCCCATCCGTCCCCCTTACCCCCTAATTGCCATGCACGTTCTACTCATCTACCCCCTTTTTCCTCAATCATTCTGGTCTTTTGACAAAGCACTAGAACTGATTGGGCGTAAGGTTTCTCTCCCACCCTTGGGTATAATTACAGTTGCAGCAATCTTGCCCCAAACTTGGGAGTTCCGCTTAGTAGATCGCAATGTTGGCCCAGAAACTGAGGCTGATTGGGACTGGGCAGATTTGGTGATAATTTCCGGTATGATTGTCCAGAAACCGGATATGATGCACATGATCGGCGAGGCAAAACGGCGAAGTAAAATGGTCGCAGTTGGTGGCCCTTACGTTACTTCCGTTCCTCAAGCCGCCCAAGAAGCCGGAGCAGACTTTCTGGTTTTAGATGAGGGAGAAATTACCTTACCTTTATTTGTTAAAGCATTAGAACGGGGAGAAACATCAGGGGTAATTCGCTCTGACGGTGAAAAGCCAGATGTTACTACTACACCAATTCCTCGATATGATCTGCTCGATCTAAGTGCCTACAGCGATATGTCGGTTCAGTTTTCGCGAGGCTGTCCGTTTCAGTGTGAATTTTGCGACATTATCGTTCTCTACGGACGTAAACCCCGCACCAAAACCCCTGCACAGCTAATAGCTGAATTGCAGACTCTCTACGATTTAGGTTGGCGGCGGGCGGTTTTTATGGTAGATGATAATTTCATCGGCAATAAGCGCAACGTTAAGCTCTTGCTGCGGGAACTCGGGCCCTGGATGGCAGAACGCCAATATCCTTTCCATTTCGCGACAGAAGCCTCAATAGACTTAGCTGAAGATCAAGAACTGCTAGATTTGATGCTCGCAGCCAACTTCACTTCAGTCTTTATTGGTATTGAGACACCAGATACTGATAGCTTGGCTCTAACTCATAAATTCCAAAATACCCGTAACTCTCTAGTTGACTCGGTGCAGAAAATCAATAAGATGGGACTGCGGGTAATGGCTGGTTTTATTATTGGCTTCGATGATGAAAAGCCAGGAGCTGGTCAGCGTATTATTGATTTTGTTGAAGCAACAGCCATTCCCCAAGCCATGTTCGGTATGTTAGCGGCTTTACCTAATACAGCGCTATGGCATCGACTCAAGAAAGAAGGTCGTTTGCTAGATGGGAAAGAAGAGACGAGGGGTAGTCAGATGTCCCTAACTAACTTTGTACCTACCCGTCCCATCGAAGATATTGCTAGGGAGTATGTTAGTTGCTTTTGGGAACTGTATGAGCCGAGTCGTTATCTAGCTCGCGTCTATCGGCACTTCATCAATATGCAACCATCTCCCCATAAAACACCTTTCCAGATGTTGGAGTTAGTAGAAGTACGAGCAATACTGATCCTATTTTGGCGACAGGGAATTAAACGCAGCACCCGCTTCCAATTCTGGCGTCAGCTGTTCTCAATCCTCAAGAAAAATCGGGGTGTATTTGTCGCCTACCTAACGGTTTGTGCGATTAATGAACATTTCATTGAATATCGTCAGATCGTCAGAAATGATATCGAAGCACAATTAGCTGACTATTTAGACCATAAAACTGACTTGGAAACTTCTGCACCTCAAAAAGAGCTTGCAGCTTCAGCAACTTCCAAGGCTAGCTAATCCTTAGTAGAGGAAGAAAACTTTAATAAATTACTAAATTAAGGTACGCAAGCAACAATCAAGCTTTAAAGACCATGGCAGGATCGAGGCGAGTAACTTTCTGAATAGCAAAGACTGCTGAACCAACACACATACCAACTGTCACACCAAAAACTGCGATCGCAGAGACTGGGGTGATTAAGATTAAAATGCCTTGAGTGGCATAAGTCCAAGTTGCTACACCGTAGCAAAGGGCGGTGCTAGGAACATAGCCAAGAACAGCCATCCACAGAGACTGTTCAATAATTACGCTGTAAATTAATGAGTCTGACGCACCAATTGCTTTAAGAGTACCAAATTCTTTCAGGTGATCAGATACAGAAGAATAAAGAATTTGACCAACAATAATTACCCCAACAATAATACCAACTACTGCACCAAGACCAAGGACAAAACCAATTCCAGTTCGCCCTTGCCAAAATACTTGAGTTTTTTCAATAAATTCTTCCTTTGTGTAGGCACGGATATTAGGTAAAGTGGCTTCTAGGCTTTGCTTGAGTGCTTGTAAATCTTCGCCAGGTTCAGCTTTGATTAAAACATAAGTTATCAAGTCTGAGGCAACTAACCGACTGGGAGTAGCAGGAGTTTCCTGAACATTTCCCTCCTCAGGTACTTTTGAGTAAGTATTAGTACAAACTAATTCTTGGGAGTCTGATGGTAATGTGCAAGACAAATTAGAAGTTTGACCAGCAGTTAAGAAAGCATTGCCATTCTCTAAGGAAGTAAACATAAAAGCGTTGGAAACAATTGAGTTATTTCCTTGGGTAAAGCCAACTATCTTTGCTGATAAAGAATTAACTCCAACTTGCTCACCAGTTCCTTTAACATTGAGGGAGTTCATATTAACTGTGTCCACCATAATGGTGTAAGGTTCCTTGAGGGAACTTACACTTCCCTGCACAATATTTATTGGTGTAAATAATTGTCCGTTAATATCAAAACCCACCACTCTCACGCGAGAAATTTCACCAGCAGGAGGTCGCCATAAAGCACCACTAAAAATTAATCCCTCTGCTCTCTCAACTCCTTTGATATTGCGAGCTTGCCTAACATGGGATAAAGGAATTGGCAAAGTCAATTCTACTTGTACCATTTTGTCGGAAGCAATCCAAATATCGGCATTGGAATTATAAATTAATTGGGCACTAGAGCGAGTAAATCCTTGAAAAACACCTGTTTGCAAAGTTACTAGAGTGACAGCAAACATGATGCCGGCTTGGGCGACTAGAAAGCGAGGAATGTCTTCAAGCAGGTTTTTACGGGCAAGGGAAACCATTTACAAAATGCCTGGATTAAAATTACGATTTATTGAGAATCTCTGCTAACTTATTCATCAAATCTTCTGCCAATTCTAGGAGTTCCATTTCATCATTAATATCATCGCGAGTAGCTACTAATCTTTTATTGAAGCCACTAGATAATAAAATGTCTTTTATGGCAAA
This sequence comes from Coleofasciculaceae cyanobacterium, assembly GCA_049683475.1. Lineage (GTDB taxonomy): Bacteria > Cyanobacteriota > Cyanobacteriia > Cyanobacteriales > Coleofasciculaceae > JBAUJE01. The sequence goes on from JBAUJE010000195.1 coordinate 17,568, forward strand.
AAGCTGGTCATATTGACCAGAAACACTTAGACATTTTTCCAACTCAGCAGCAGTTTTGAAAATAGATTGTTCCCCTAATCTTTTTTGTACCCTTACAGCCACTGGATCGTTACTGGCTAAAAACCTAGTCACAGTTACTAACACTGATGGCATTATCTCACCATCAGCACTTGGCCAATTAATCTTTAGAGGCTTAATTTTGGGTATATTTTTTCCCTTGAGAGGAATAAAACCAACCTCAATTTTGTAACCAGCAGCCGCTGCTAACTTAGCTAGGGTTTCTAACTTGGGTATTTGTTTACCAGACTCAATTCTCGCTAGTTGTGGCTGTTTCATTCCCAATCTTTCAGCAAACTCTCGCTGAGTTAGTCCAGTAGTAGCTCTAAGAGCAATCACCTGACTAGCAATACTAAACTCAGACTCTAGGGCATCGTACTCTGCTTTTACTGCCGGAGTTGCTAATACTTCTGTGCGGACACTATCCCAGAAAATAGTATTTTTACTCATTGTTTTCTCAGTTCCTGAGACTTGGCTTTTTTACCTTTAGTACTGGGTGTTAGCTGTTGTTCCTGTACCAGGAATAATTTCAGTCGAACTAGAGCAACCTCAAGTTCTTTTTTAGGAGTTTTCTGAGTTTTCTTCTGGAAACCATGTAGCAAAATAAATCGCTTACCTGTATGGGCAAAGTAGAAAATTCTATAAATGTTTGTATTGCGTTCTACCCGTATCTCAAATAGCTTTGAATCTTTTAGAGAACGGACATAAGGCATTCCTACCAATATGCCATGTTCCTGGAGCAAGTCGAATATACGGGCAAACTTCGCCTGAACTTTAGCTTCTCGCTCTCGAAACCAAGCTAATGTGGGAGAACTGCCATCTAACAATAGATAAAATTCAACTTGCCATCGATCCACTGAACTTGAATTGGTGTTTATAACAGAAATGCTATCATATGCAATTCAAATGCGTATTAACTTATCATTCACCTTCAGTTGTAATCGATGGTAGGGTGACGACGAATTTTGTGCCAGTACCAATTTGGCTCTCAACACTGATGCTGCCTTGATGTCTCTCTACGGCTTGCTTAACAATGTATAACCCAATGCCTGTAAAGGAGACAAGGGGGATAAAGGGGACAAGAGAGACAAGAATTGCTAAAAATCCCAAATTATCCCGTAACTATACAACACCAAATAATATAGTTAGCTAAAATCTAAGAACCCATTTCCTCTAATTTTGCACGCACTGCCTGAATATCTTGCCACATCAACCACTTTGGTTTGCCTTTCTCTCGCGAAGGATTGCGTAATAGGTAAGCGGGGTGAAGAATTGGCATGCATAAACGTCCTTCCCATTCCATCCAAGTACCGCGAATTTTAGTAATGCCACGCTTTTCGCCAGTTAAAGCTTTGACCGCCGTAGCACCTGTAAGTAAAATAATCTTCGGGTCTACCAAGCGAATTTGCTCTAATAAATAAGGCTTACAAGCAGCGATTTCTTCCGTTGTGGGTACTCTATTACTAGGAGGTCGGCATTTATTGATATTACAAATATATACATTCTGTTCGCCGAGTTCGACAGACTCCAAAATTTTCTCTAAAAGTTGCCCTGCTCTCCCCACAAATGGCAAACCTGTTTCATCTTCATTTTGACCAGGTGCTTCCCCGATAATCATGATGGGAGCTTGCAGATTACCTCGTCCCACCACAGCATGGGTGCGGGTAGCTCCTAAGTCACATCTGTGACAGGACTGACAGTGTTGAGCTAGGGCTTCCATTGTTTCATAGGTGCCAGATGGAATGGGAACTTTGGCATCATTAGGAATTAGTTCAGCCTTAAAATCAGTAGTTGTAGACTCTGACGAACCAGCTAGGTCAAAGAGGTTAAGTTGTTCTCCGTTGGACATGAATTTTTAGGGTTGTATCAGGGCAGAGGCTACCAACTTTAGTTTAAGTATCGAAACCTGATCAATTTTAAGTTGTTTTGTAAAGAATCATTCTTCTGAAACAAGGATGTTGAGGAAAAATCAGTCATTATTATGGTAAGCAAGCTGTTAATTACCGGAGGAAAGCATGTCATCTGCTCCGCTGTTTAGCGATCGCACCGATGCCGGTAACCAGCTGGCTAAAATGCTTCTTCCCCTTGTAACTGAAGAAAATGAAGTTAGAGGGGCGAAACTTAAAACAATTGTCTATGCTTTACCTCGTGGCGGCATTCCAGTAGCTGTAGCAGTAGCAGATAAATTGGATTGTCCTCTCGATATTGTGGTAGCAAAAAAAATTACCATGCCCCGTAATCCGGAATTGGCAATTGGCGCTGTTACCTCTGACGGTCATGTTCTTTGGACACGATCAAGGCGATTAGACATAAAAAAGTCTAAATTACATCAAGCGGCTTTGCGTGAAGCTCAAGCTAAAGCTCAAGCCCAACTTGCTCAACTCTCAGCTGCTCGTCCTCATGTTAATCCCCAAGAATCTTTGGCGCTTCTGGTTGATGATGGCATTGCCACTGGTATGACAATGGCAGCAGCCATCAAATCATTACTAGTTCATGGCCCAGCACAAATTTGGATTTGTTCTCCAGTAGCACCATTATCTTTGAGTAACTGGCTTTCACGTTGGGGACATCGTACAGTTATTTTGGAGCAGCCTAAGCTGTTTAGTAGTGTAAGTCGCTTCTATGCCAAGTTTCCTCAAGTTGCAGCAGAAGAAGCATTCTTATATTTGCAAGAAGTTAACAACAAACAGCATTTATTGGGGAATAAGGAATAGGGAATAGTGACAAGAATCTGGCAGTTTTGGTGGCACAATTTAATGTTTGTAACTCAGTACAATCCCCCTGAGTTAATAGAACATTTGATGACTTTATCAACTATAGCTTTAGGTTTATGGTGGGGATTTTTTGGTGGCTGGCCCGTTTTAGTCCTCAGTGCCAGTTTTGCTATGGGTGCAGGCATGTCTTTAGGGGTAAGAGAGATGGCTTTACCCCCGCCTCATCGACGTTTGCTTGGACTAATTTTGGTGTTGTTACTACTGAGTTATAGCCTGTCTGCTTTTGCTCAATTAAAAGATTATTTGTAACTGGTTGTTCACCAAATTGATTTTGACCGGTTGTTCTCTCTTTGCGTCCCCGTGTCTTCTGAACCTGTCAAGTTTGTTGTTGTGGACTAATAGTTTCAAGCTTGGACTGGTGTAAAATCAAACGGTTGCCAGCAGGGTCATAACCATAAATTTCTCTGCCGTGGGAGGCTATGGTAATTGCTCCAGGAGGAGGGTTGCCCAAATTAGTTAACCAGGCGATGGCTTCCTCTAAGTTCTCCACTTCCAAACACAAGCTCATGCCGCTTTGAGCCGAGTTTCTAAACTCTCGCTGATGCTGGACTTGAGGTTGAAAAATAGCTAAACGTAGCCCTGAAAGCTGAAACTCAGCATAAACCTTAGGAATATGGGGTAAAGGTTTTTGTTGCAGCAACTGAGAGTAAAAACGAATTAGAGTCTCGGCATTAATAGCGGCTAAAGTGACAAATGCCTGACTGTACTGAAAAGTCATAAGCCCAAAACCCCACTATCTCCTAAAATAGTAGAAACCGTACAATGGTAACAAGGAACACCAGAAACACCTTGCCCAACAGTAAATAAGTAGCAAGCTCGAATATGGCCAAAACCGTTGCCGATGTCATGAGCCCTAACCCTATCATGGTGGAACCCCAAACGCCCATCAGAGAGGCAATAAAAATTATCGCCGAACGAGGCATTAGTGGTTTGCCCGTGGTAGAGTCAGGCAAACTAGTGGGCATTATCTCCGAGACAGATTTGTTGTGGCAGCAAACAGGAGTAGAGCCACCAGTTTACATAATGTTTCTCGATAGCGTTATTTACCTGGAAAATCCCTCCCGCTATGACCAAGAACTCCATAAAGCACTAGGGCAAACCGTCAAAGATGTCATGAGTGGTGACCCCATCATGATCAAGCCAAATCAACCTTTGCAAAAAGCCGCTAAGCTGATGCAGGAAAAATCAATTCGCCGTCTAGCCGTAGTTAATGATGCAGGAAAGGTAATTGGCATTCTTACTGCTGGGGATATTGTACGGGCAATGGCATCTGAACTCGAAGACGGATGAGACACGCATAAAAAAATTGATTATTCCCTCTTCAACTCTTGATATGACCCTTCCTATACAAGGATTTGGGATTGCCGATAGCATTTGCTTGGCGTAGTGCATTAGCAGCAAAGCGGACGTAAATCAGCAAGCCTCTCCTTTCAAGGATGAGGATAATCCCTTCATCTAAAATCTAAAATCCTTTCATCAAGCTGACCAATTACAAAACTTATTAGCATCTACCAATGAGCGTTACTCGTGAGTCTGTCCAACAGCTGTTAAATTCCGAAGACTATGGTCAACGCCTGAGAGGGGTTAACCAGTTGCGACAACTAAAACCAGCAGTGGCATTTGAATTAGTTCAGGTAGTTTTGCAAGACCCCAACACTCGCGTTCGCTATGCAGCCGCCAGCCAGATGGATACGCTGGGAACTCAGGACTTACAGCTTAGTCTGCAACTATTACGCCAGTGTCTGAGTGATTCAGAACCTGATGTTCAAGCTGCTGCAGCTGATGCCTTGGGTGCGCTGAAACTTACAGAGGCTTTTGAAGAATTAGAGCAATTGTATCGTCAGACCCCTGAGTGGCTAGTTCAGTTTAGTATCATTGCTACCTTGGGAGAACTAGGAGATCCACGCTCTTTTTCACTGCTTGAAGAAGCACTCAATTCCGATACTGAACTGGTAAAAACGGCAGCCATTAGCGCCCTAGGAGAATTAGGTGACACCCGTGCTGTGGCTTTATTAATTCCCTTTGCCGAAAGTTCAGACTGGCAGGTTCGCTATCGGGTGGTACAAGCCTTACACCAACTAGGAGGTAACGAAGCTCGCTCAACCCTAGAACTCTTAGCTAATGATAGCTTTGAGCAAGTGGCGAAGGAAGCTCAAGCAAATTTACAGTAAGCAGGGGGAGAGGAATTCAGTAGTTTGTATGTATGTCAACAGGTAAGTTAAGGAAATTAAGCAATCGATTGCCATCGTCAGTTGTCGGTAGGTTAGTAGCAATAGCTATTGGTCTTCTCAGTGGGATGGGTGAAGCTGCACAAGCAGCTCAAACTGTAGTAGTTAAGCAAGGTAATACCAGTCAATCAATTGAGTTGAGTCAACTCAAAACCATTGCTGAAATGGGAACTGTACCGCAGCGTTGGCAAGATGACTATGCAAAGCTGCTTTCTCCTGAGCAACAGAGTCAAATTATCTCAGCACTACAGACTAAATTTGAACTTGATGTGGTACAGCTGCGTGATTTCCTCAATACTCAGATGGGTAATGAGCTAGTTTCAGTACTGGCTAGAGCAACGTCTCGACGAGATAGAGTAGGATTACAATCTCTGAAAACAGCTCTAATTAGAGGAGCTAGGGCACCAGAAGGATTTTCTCTACTGAGTTTGATTGAAGCTTATCCTGGTCGCCGTCTTAATATTAATTTAGATCAAGCTTTTCAGGTAGTTGGTAACTTCAACAAATCATTTTGGCAAACTCAATCTTTTCTAGCGGCAATCTCTCCCCAACTCACACCCAAACACCCTACTCTTAATTTACCTTTTGATCCAACTCAAACGGGTAGCACCAAAGTACAGGTGCTGAATTTGTACCTCAATGATCAAGAACGCCAGCGTGAAATTCCTGTAGATGTCTATTTGCCACAGAAAACATCTCTGACTCAACCACTAGTTGTACTTTCTCATGGCTTGGGTTCTGTACGTACAGATCTGCGTTACTTGGCAGAACATCTGGCATCTTACGGCTATGTTGTTGCGGCTTTAGAACATCCGGGGAGTAATGCAACTCATCTCCAGGAAGTAACGAGTCTTGAGGCCCCTTTATTGGCAGCAGAGGAGTTTATTGATCGCCCCCTAGATATTAGTTTTGTTTTAGATCAACTTGAGAGACTTAATCAGGAAACAGCACCGTTTCGAGGGAAACTAGCGACGGATCAGGTGTTAGTAATCGGTTATTCTTTTGGTGGGTCTACAGCTTTGTCCTTAGCTGGTGCAGAGTTGCAATTAACTGAGTTGAGAGAGCGCTGTTCTGGCAACATTTCGACTTTTAATCTGGGAGAAATTTCCCAGTGTTTTGCCAAGGATTTACCAGAAGATAGTTACCAACTAGGTGATAAAAGGGTAAAAGCGGCGATCGCTCTCAATCCTACGACTTCTCTGATATTTGGTAAAACTGGCTTGAATAAACTGGCTGTTCCCACTTTGATGGCGGCGAGTTCTGCTGATAAAACAGCTCCAGCTTTAAGAGAACAGGTAATCGGTTTTGAGCAAATGCCATCGCCAAAATGGCTGGTGGGTTTTGTTGGTGCTACTCATCTGAGTGTGAAAGACCCCAGCACAACTTTAGATCAAGCAGGTCAGCCCAATACAGTTTATAGTGGTGGTGAAGTTGTCGGTGAGCAAGCGGTGGAGATTCGTAGTTATGTCAAAGCTATTGCTCTGGCAATGGCGGCGCAATTGACGGATCAGGCTGCTGAATACGAAATTTTTCTCAAGCCGGAGTATGCTCAATTGGCTTCAACAGACAGATTTATGATTCGCTTAGTGACTGAAATTCCCGAAGAAGTAAGGGTGATTGTGCAAGACTTTGTTCAGAATCACCCGGATTAGGACATAGCGTTTC
>JBAUJE010000196.1:0-1946 GCA_049683475.1 Coleofasciculaceae cyanobacterium
GTTGAGGTATTTTCCAGCAAAAACCCTCATAGTTGGAGATGAAGCCCATAACTTAGGGGCTACCCGCTTAGAACAAAGTTTACCTCGTAATATTGGACTGCGTCTTGCTCTTTCTGCTACACCAGAACGCTATTTTGATGAAGAGGGAACTGAAGCTTTATTTAACTATTTCGGCCCTGTTTTATCACCAGAACTTACTTTAGCAGATGCGATTCGCCAAGGGGCATTAGTTCATTATCTTTATTATCCTATCCTAGTAGAATTAACCGAAGCAGAGACTTTTGCTTACGGCAAATTGACAAAAAGAATTGGCTGGGCATTAGCTGATGACGAAGATATTCAGAATAATGAAACAGTAACTTCTTTATTAATGCAGCGTGCTCGCTTAATTGGGGCAGCTGCTAATAAATTAGTCGCTTTACGTCAATTAATGCTCACTCGTCTCGATACTTCCCATACTTTATTTTATTGTGGTGATGGCTCAGTAGAAGGTGCTTTAAGTGCAGAAAGTAGCCGTCAGTTAACTGAAGTTGCTCGTTTGTTGGGTTCTGAGTTGGGCTATCGTATTAATACCTACACAGCTGATACTCCCTTAACTGAAAGAGAAGAATTACGCCATCAATTTGAAACAGGTCAATTGCAAGGATTAGTAGCAATTCGCTGTTTGGATGAAGGGGTAGATATTCCAGCAATTAAAACAGCAGTTATTCTAGCTAGTAGTGGCAATCCTCGTCAGTTTATTCAGCGTCGGGGCAGGATTTTACGACCCCACCCAGGTAAAGAAAGGGCAACTTTATTTGACATGATTGTACTGCCCCCTGACTTGGGTCGAGAAACTTTAGAAGTGGAAAGGAATTTACTCAAAAAAGAGTTGAGAAGGTTGTTAGAATTTGCCGACTTAGCAGATAATGCGGGGGAAGCAAGAGTTAAATTACTGCAACTTCAGAAAAGATACGGATTGCTAGATATGTAAACCTCCTCTAGTGGTTCATGTAATTAATTACTTCTTTGCGTCCCCGCGTCTCCCCATCTCATCTCAACCGAAAACGACCAAAATATTCTGACTCGGAAATAGGCTCAAACTGCAATAGCTCAAAGTGGGGTTGAAAGTAGTGGGTAATTTCAACAGGGGTTAAAGCAAAAGGTGGTCTGTTCGCTGGGTTTTTGGTGAGGAAAATGCCGATTAGTTCTCCTTTTTCTTTGAGTAAGTATTTGACTAATTTTAGGTAATCCCCACGGCTGTCAGTGGGGATGGAATTAAAACAGTTGTGTTCAATGATGTAGTCGAAGTCTTGGTGAAATTCTTGGGCTAGGTTAAAGATATTTCGTTGCAAAAATTGGGCTGAACTTCTCGACCTTTGTGCTAAGTATTTGGCTGTTGTTAAAGCGGTTGGAGAAAAGTCAAAGCCAATTACTTGAAAGCCGTATTCTGCAAATAACAGAGCATCATGACCTCTTCCGCAGCCGAGAACTGCTGTTAATCCGGGCTGAATTTCTGTTGTTTCTAACAAAGTACAAAAGGCTGGGGCGGCTTGTCCTAAATCCCAGGGAGTATCGTTATTTTGATAGCATTTTTCCCAGTAATTTGGGTCGGCGCTTAGGTCAAAAACAATAGTGAATTGTGCTGAAGTTGTACGTAAATAACGTTTGAGAACACGCAAATGGTCTTCGGCATCTTGGCGGTTAGCAAAGCGGACGACGGTGGTGGGGCGAGTGTCGTTGTCAAAGCGGACAATTGCCCAGGGTCTACCGACCCGACGCGAAAATTGTGGGGATTGCATGGTTATTGGAAATAGGGAACGGGGAACGGGGAACAGGGAACAGGGAATGGGGAATGGGGAATTATCGATTGGAGATTGTAGGGGCAAAGCATTTGAGGGATTGCTTTTGTCTCTCAACCCCAATCTCTCTATCCAAATGCTTTGCCCTTCTACGGGGTTTAACCT
>JBAUJE010000197.1:0-5060 GCA_049683475.1 Coleofasciculaceae cyanobacterium
GAGTAAATCCCCCCTAACCATCCCTAAAAGAGCTACTGTGTATACATAAGTTCTAGGGTATTGTAGGGGCAAAGCATTTGGGGGATTGCATTTGTCACTTAACATACCTCTGCCACATCTGCTCGTAGGCTTTTTCCATTTCTCTAGTAAACTGTTTACCATTCCACAGAGGGGCAGTTTGCCGAGATTGTCTTAATTTCCAAGATATTTGTTGCCTGAGATTAGCGTCTTTTCCTAAGCGAACTCCCCACTCTATATATTCTTCATCAGTCCAAGCAATTCCTTCAGTTAAACCTGCATTAACCATCATTGTGTAACTGTTGCGAGCGGCAAATTGTTGCCCAACTCTTGTTACTAGGGGAATGCACATCCAAAGGGTTTCTAGGGTTGTGGTAGCACCGTTGTAGGGATAGGTATCTAGCACGACATCAGCAATGCCTAGATTAGCTCGGTGAGTTGCTTCAGATGCAGCATATGGCAAGAAACGCAGGCGATCGCAACTTACCCCTTCTTCTTGTGCAATTTGGTTAAAAGAGTTTTTAAGAGATTCCTGATCAGCTAGACCTTTAATTAAGAGATAACTATTCGGTACTTCACTAATAATTCTCATCTGCAATCGGACAGTATCAGGATGCCTCTTATAGCCCCTCTGACCGCTAAAATAGACTACAGCATCGTTAGGAATATCCAACTGATCGCGGCGCAGATTCGGTACAGCAATCTCAAATCCATCTATTGCTATGTAGGTTTGCGGTAAGCGCCAAATTTTCTCCTTGTAGTAATCTTCAGCCGAATCTGGTAAAACGTAGGGGTCAGCAATAAAGTAATCAATAGCAGGTATTCCTGAAGCATCCCAACCTAACCATGTTACTTGCACTGGTGCAGGTTTCAGTGCCATTACCTCACAGCTAATATCTAAGGTGATGCTATCAAGATCAATCAAAATATCAATTTCGTCTTGATAAATTTGCTCTGCGACTTCCAGACCATTCATCCCCAATTTACGGAATTTGAAAACCTGGTTAATGTACCATTGATCTACTGAATCATTGGTTTTTTCGCTACTTACTGAATAGGCATATAGTTGAAAACGATTTCGATCATGGTAATTAAACAGCCATCGAGCCAGCCAACCGACAGAATGCATGCGCAAGCAATGAGATAAGTAGCCGATTTTTAAAGGTTTATTACTAGTATCATTCCCTTTGACAGAATGCCTTTTGTTATATCGCTCAATTTTTTCCCTACCATAGATTTGGATATTTGCTTGACAAAGCTGAGTAACTTGATTTTGAAATAAACGATTGCTTTGTGCTTCGTCTCTGAAGTAAGGAAGAAAGAAGGTAGAGGAAAACAAAGACTGGGTCTGTGGCTGTTCAAGAGGAGTGGGGTGTTCTTGGATTAGCTTTGATAGTAAAGATATATGCCTTTGAAAAACATCAACAGCTTCTTCCCAATAACCACCAGCACTCATTAATCCTCGGAGTAGAGTGTGACTGGTGTAGATATTACTTTCTAGTGTTTGTTGTAGGTAATAGCATTTTTTTGCCGTCTCTATACCCTTGTCATATTCACCAACATTCTGATAAAAGCCAGCCAAGTTAGCCAATAATCCTAGATTTTCAGGCTCTAGCCGTAGGCATAGCTTAACTAAATTTACTGCCACTCCTGGCTGATTGTTGAAATGACCAATTTCGATATAAGCAGGTACTACTGCGTTCAGGAAAGCGGTAGATTCTTGTACATAAGGTATACAAGCTTCTGCAAACTCAAGCAGTGGCTGACTAAAAGGTGTATGCTTTAGAACAGTCCCTAATACCTCTAGTAATAAATCCTGCTTAACTTCCAAATTCTGTTTTGACTTTAGAAGTTCGATTACTCTCAGGGAATTAAGGTCTTCCCCGATAAACTTCTCAAGTTTGACAGAAAGTTGAATAAGTTGTAATAAATTATTGATATCATCAGGGCTAACTTCCCGAATATGTTGACGAATAGCCCAAGCAACTTTATCTTCTCCAAGCTCCCGTTGACGCTCTGCTTCTGCTTGGAGAACCTCGATAAGTTCTAATGTCCACAGATCAACTTGCTCTGGCTCACCTTCTGCTATTGCTAGCAACCAAGTCATTTGGGCTTCTGTTTCTTGTCCCTGCAAAAGCAAAGTTAAACCTAAATGCCAGTAGTGAGACTTGATTTCTGGTTCTGCTTCAATGGCCTGTTCATAAAAGCCTGCTGCTTTAACGTAGTTGCCTTCAATTAGATATTGCTTAGCTTGCTGGTGTAACTTAGCAATAACAGTCATAAGTATATTTTCTACTAGGAAAGGAAGTAACTTTCTGCCTGAGTGACAAATTTAAGCACAAAGTGGGTAGATTACCCTACCCACTCTAAATCAAGTACAGAACCAGATCATAAAAACACTGATTTATCCAGCGTTTAGCTCTTATTTACTTGAGTGCTCAGACAACTTTCTCTATATTTTAAGTTGCGTTCTGATTCTGCGTAGGTGAATCACAAGAATCTCCAAATTTTTAGCCGGATACATCTTCGTAGTCGGCTGCGCATGTGGGTGGGGCAGTATTGACGAAAGTTACCGCGCCAGCTACTCCTGTACTACCGCCAGCAGTGGGAGGCTTAAGCCCCTGACACAAGACTGCTAATGTAGTTGTTTCACTTGTATCTGTGGTAGTGGCGACATTTACACCTCCCACATACGCTCTGATTGGAGCGGTGCTTCCTTTTTCTGGCTGTGCAATGTTGGAAGCAGCGGTCAGGTTCTCTGTACCACCTGCACCAACAATTACATACTCGTAGTTTTTCGTTTCTGTTGCAATACCAATACCTAGCTTACCGATGTCAGCGGTTGTACCAACAAAATCGGTTTTCTCTAAGTAATAGGCTTGCTGACCTCGATTCAGAGAACCAATATAGGTTTTAGCCTCTGATTCTCTAGCTTTATTTGCCTGGTTGAGGAAAGAAGGCAGAGCAATAGCAGAGAGAATACCAATAATGATGATAACTACGAGCAGTTCAATTAGGGTAAAACCCTCATCCTGCTTTTTCTGACCCAGGTATTGCAGAAACTTGACTTTCAGATCGTTCTTCATAAAATTTCTTTCCTTTAGATGGGGGTTCTTAACATTCAACTGCTGCATATAACTTACCCACCTGCGACCACTTTCTTATCACCCCTAGGCAAATAATTTTATTCACAGCTCTGTAAAGTTCTAAACAGAGCGCTCCAAAAGCACGAAGAGAAAGACTTCTAGCTTGCTCAATAATTTTTTGACTTCCTCAAAAGCCTTCTTTTCACTGACTGGTTCTAGAGTCACTAGATCTAGGGGACGAATCTTCAGCCAACGTTGCACTAAGGTCTGAAAAGACTGGGGTTTCTCCCAAAGAGGTAACAAACAAGCGGCCACAGTACCATCTATCTCCACCGGAGCCATTGCTGGTATAGAGACATAACTGCTGATAACAAAAGGCTTCTGCTTAGTGAGGCAACCAATTAAATCTTCCCGCGATTTGGTATTTCTTAACTGAGGATGCAAGTGTACCTGAGCTTTCTGCCAATCAGATTCTTGCCACTGCTCAACAGGTAAAGAAGGATCTACCTGACTAGAATGAGCACACCAGAAATCCAAAAGCCGATGTATTGGGTGTAGAAGTTCATACAAATGTAAGCGTTCTTCCATCGAAGCTTCTGGCAAACTCATCGCCCACAATGCTGGTAAATTGTCTGGTTCTTGGAATAAATCTGTTACATCCCAATACCTCCAGTAAACCATACTGACAAATCCCAATTCCGCTTCCCTCAAAGCAGCAAACATTTCCGGAACATTGAACCCTTTGTCACCTAACAACAGATGATTAGACAAGAGCGTACCTTTCGACTCAGGCTTCTCATAACCAGGATTCCAAGCTCTCGTTTTAATATCAACTCCATTTTTGAGAGATTTCATAGTTTCGATGGCAAGTTCCATTTCCATATCTTCGGGATTGCCATCCATCAGACCAATTGTTTTAAATAGTTCTTGGGCGCGGAAAAAAGCAGCTCTTTGGAAGGAACTGTGCAAATTAGTGCGAATAATTCCCTCTGGCTTGAGGACAGATTTCATTGCCTTCAAACCTGCTACTACATCAGGTAATAAGTAGAGAACTTCATCATTATTAATGTAGTCAAATTCCATACCTAGCTCAGACAAATCGTAGATTGAGAGAGTATGAAATTCGACATTTTCAAACCCGTGAAAATCTAACCTTTGCCTTGCTGCCTTAACCGATTCTTCTGACAAATCAACCCCAACAATTTTGGCTCCTGGATTGGCTTCTGCCAAAATTAAGGATTTATAACCACTACCACAGCCTGCATCTAAGATGACTTTTCCTTCGGTATTAGTAAATTTCTGATTAACTAGGTAGTAAGAGGTAACTAAATTATGAATAAACAGTGAGTTTAAGTCGTCTTTAGGTGAATGCTCTACGGGAGTTCTAGGGTAAGGAGTCTTGTCAAACTGCTGGCGAATTTTTTCGATTAACTCTAAATCAAATTCCTTCTTTTCCATTATCGATAATTTCCTGATGACTTTTTAGAAACTTTCCTATCATAAATCTGGGAAGGGCGTAGCATTTGCGGATAAAAATTATGATTTTGCCCATAAACCCCGACGCAAATGCTTTGCCCCTACCTACCGTTAAAAATAAACTTTTGCCATAGGTCTACGCTTTAACTAAACTTAGCCAGCAACCAGCTGGTAATCGCGCCATCATCTTCAGTCTGGGAACGTCGAAGTGCTTCTTCTAACCCTAGGGCATGTTTTCTGTAGGGGCGTAGCATTTGAGGGATAATTTATTGCTTAAACTCAAGGTATATAGTCCAAATGCTACGCCCTCTCCGACAGTTTAAAAACAGACTTACCTACTTACATCTTACGAACAGCCCCAAAACCGTTATACTAAATAAAGCGTAGTCATTATGAGTTCATATACATTATGTCCAACCCTAAAGTAGAAAACGTCGTAATTATCGGTTCTGGCCCTGCTGGTTACACAGCTGCCATCTA
>JBAUJE010000198.1:0-1653 GCA_049683475.1 Coleofasciculaceae cyanobacterium
CCCTATTTTCTTGTTCTCCTTGAGTTTGCCCTTGAGTTAATAGATTTTGAATTAAAGTTAAGGGTAATGTACCAGCTGCTAATTCAATTAAATTAGCACGGGTTTGTTCAAGATTAGCTTGCTGTTGCTTTAACTGACTCTCCAGTTGATTCTTCTCGCCTGCAATTTTACCCCCTTCAGAGATAAATTTATCGGAGGTTAGACGCACCTGCTGGTGTGCTTTTCCTAACTCATTTTGCCGATTTACTAAATCATCCTTCGCGGCTTCGTATTTTGACTGATAATCTTCAATTTTTTGTTCAATTTCTTCTAAATTTGCCCGTTGCTTACTGTCAGCTAAGGCTTTTCGCTTACGACTAACTAAAATGTCTAAATCTATAGATAAACGTTCCGCCAGTTCTAACCCCAAAAGAGATTGTATTGCTTCTACAACTGGGGGAGGAGTAGTTTCTAGTTCGGCAAGTTCTTTTACCTGTTCACCATCAAAGAGAAATAGATTAGAAATTCCCAAAGGTAGGACATTTTCAATATAATCATCCCAAGTGTTAACTAAGGCTTTATCTGGCCATTCATCTTCACCAACTAAAATCCCTAATGTGTCTTTAGTATCTTTACTTTCCTTCGTCCAATATCTGACAATTCTCAAGGTAGTTGGTTGGTCATCTTGGATAATTTCAAAAGCTAACTCTATGCGCGTCTTTTCCGTAGGTGGTGAGTTACGGTTAACCGACTGATTCAGAAACTCGCTATATCCTAAGTTACCTCGCGTAGAACATTGGGCACGCTGTCCATACAAAGCAAGGCGAATCGCATCCATCAGAGTTGTTTTACCGCCACCATTCATACCACCGAAGAGAATAATTGGGCGGGAGTTTTCGTCTCTTCCTGGACGTAAATTGATGACTTGATGCCCTTGGTAGGGACCAAAATTTTGCAGGACAAGTTCGAGAAATATCACTTGAGATAAAGCTAAGGAATAAGAGGGGTGAGCCATGCCCACCCCAGTCAACTATTTAATAAATATTTGCTTTTATTCTATCAGAAAATCAGCAAATAACTGTCTTGCTAGTAATAACTAACTACCTCTAATTGAGGAGGCTTGTGCTAGACTTTTAGCCGCTTTTTGCATAGCTTCAACGTTCAAATCTGACCAAGAGCGAGTATCCTGACAATGATGAGCAATTAGCAGTCCCCATAATCCTTTTTGATTTAAAATTGGCATGGCTAAATTGGCACGAACCCCCAGACTACGCAGGAAATCTCGATGGCAATCTGTGATGGGTTCTGCGTCAATATCTGGAATGGCCCGCACCCGTCCCGCTTCGTACATTGCTGCATATTGCTGGTTAAAACATTCATCAGGTCCCGTTGAACCGAAAATAGAAAATTCCTCAGAACTTAGAGATTCAAAGGTAACTCGTCCTTTCCACTTGTAGTAGAAGTAATATAGAACGACTCGATCAACTTGAAGTAGATTTCTTAGGTTGTCAGTAGTTGTCTGAACTAAGTTATCTCTAGCCAGGGAAACAGCAAGATGATCAGCAACTATTTGTAGACCTTGGTCAGACATAGCAATTATTGTTGTTGAACTTCTACTCTATGGATAGATAGTAATTGTAGCTAGTGTGTTGAAACTTCTATCCAGAATGGTAT